>DATBBI010000502.1:0-40338 GCA_036271115.1 Trebonia sp. | reverse complement strand
TCCCGTTGAGCGGCGGCCCGTCATGATCCATAGCCAGCTCAACAAGGCGATCTCCCACGCGCTGGCGGACATGGTGGAGCGTTCCCAGGTGTGGGACGCCGACCCGGAGCTGCTGCGCGTCTACGTGGCGGGCCGGGTCGTCACCATGGTCCCGGTGCAGGTGCCCCGCCTCCAGTGGGAGGCGTTCGGCGGGACCGCCGCCGGGCTGGAGAGGATCGCCGAGGTGATGGCCATGTGCGGCATCACTGACCGGGAGCCGACCGAGCACGGCACGCTGCACGCGGTGGCGTTCTTGCACGAGGGGTGGACCGTGTGGCCTGAGCCCTCGATGAACGACCACCACGCGTGGCGGCGGGTGCAGAAGATGGCCGCCGACCACCGGCTGTACCAGCACCCCGACGCGGTGGAGGTCCGCGCCTGCGTGGCCGTCGACCGGGACGGCTGGACCTACCAGGCCGAGCACAAGCGGGGCCACATCGGGGTGGTGCGGCGCGTCATGGCGCCGGACGACCCAGAGACCAAGGCGGCCGGGATCGTCGTGGAGGCGCTCGACCGCATGGTCACGCTGCTGACCGGCGCCGCCCTCGGCCCGCGCCCCGATGCCCGAGTCCAGACAGGGGAGATGAACTGATGGCCGACGACGCACTCACCGCGGGGCAGCTCGCGGACTGGGAACGGCGGTTCGGGGAGCTGACCGAGCCGGAGCGCGAGCTGCTGACCGCCGCAGGGCCGTCCAGCACGATAGACGGGCAGCGGCGCTACGTGCTGCGGATGTTCATGAACCCGATGAGGTGCCCGGCGTGCCTGCGCCTGGTGCCCGCCCGGCAGGCCCTCGGCCACGCGATCCACCACAAGGTGCCCGGCGACCGGTTCACGTGCCCGCACTGCCGCCGGGAACTGGAACGGGTGGTGCCGTTCATCGGCAGCGAGTCATGGCGGCTGAAGTACCCGCTCGGCCCGGCCACAGACGAGGAACTGGCGGCGGCCGCCGCCCAGGCAACAGGAGAGGGGAACTAGTGGGCGAGCACGAGAAGCCGAAGGGCGGCGGAGGTCTGGATAGCTTCTGGACCGGCTACGAGGTCACGCTGGAGCGGGTGCGGGACCTGAAGCCCGATACCCTCGCGGCGCTGGCGAAGATCCTGAACGCGTTCCAGCCGCCGTCGTCGGGGGTGGCGTTCTTCGGCAACAACGCCGACGACCACCTGTCCGACGCGCTCACGGCCGCCGGGTGGGACGTGCGGTTCATCGACGGCGACTACCTGTATGACGCCTACCACCCGGTGAGCGGCGAGTGGCTGCACTACGTCGAGGGCGACCTGTACGCCGGGCGCTGGAGGCTGCGCACCTAGCCAGCGCGGGACGTAGAAAGCCCGCCCGGTCTGCCTCGGGGGCACCGGGCGGGCTTTTCCCTGCCAGGGTAGCGGGCCGGCCGGCTATCCGCCGTAGTACAGCGTCCAGGCGACGCGTACGCCGCCGTTGTTCGTCATCGAGGCGACGTCGGTGGTCGCGGGGTGCGGGAACGCCTGCCCGCCGACCCCGTTGTCGGTCACGTTGACGGTCACGATGCTGTTGCCGTTGTTCGGGCCGTCAGCCGAGTGGAAGGTGCACCGCACCGGGCACCCGACGTCGGGAGTCGTGTGGAACAGCATTACGCGATCGAACGACTTCTTGGGGAATGGGACGGTCGTGGTCTCGCCGGGCTCCAGCATGCCGGTTAGCAGCATTGGCTCCTCCTCCTCCTGCTCTGGCTCGATCGGCGCGGCCTCGCCGCCGCCGCCCGCCGCCTTGTCGAGAACGTAGTCGATCGGGAAGCCGCCGCCGCAGTCGGAGTGACCGCCGCCCCAGCTCCCGAGGTCCATGTGCTGGCACACGCCGCGCCCGCCGCCCTGTGCCTGGCTATCGCTGAGGCCGACGATGGGGATGCCGAACGCGGCCGCCTCCTCCGCCACCCAGTCGGCGGCGTTGTCGAGCAGGGTCCGCTGCTGGTTCAGCCAGTAGTCGCGGGACCAGCCCGCGGCGGCCCCGGCCGGGGTGCACAGCTCGGCGGAGACGCACGACGGGTTGGCGTTGGCCTGAGTCCACGCCTTGTTGCCCCGCTTGACGTACTCGCCGATCGTGCCGCGCACCGCGTTGTCGATGCCGGTGTGCGAGCTGGCCTCAACTGGCCCCTGGAAATAGGAACCTAGCGACTGGTAGGTCTGGGCGCCCTCGGACGTGTGCAGCACGATGAGGCGCACGGCCGAGCCGCCCCTGCTCGAGTAATTCGGCGAGCCGATCCATACGCGCTTGAGGCTCACCGCTCGCTTGCCCCGTCCTCGTCTTCGTCGCGGTCGCCGGGCCGGTTCCAGTTCTCGGCCTGGCGCTCCGGCGGCGGTTCCGGGTTGGGGGCCGGCTCGATGCGGGGGTCGTCGTCATCGGTCACGGTGGGGTCCTTTCTCGCGGCGGTGCGGTCGCCCCCTACGCTACGGCGTTATCTGCGCCGTGGGGTCCTGCCCGCCGTCACGCTGGAACACCGATGACCAGGTGTCCGCCGACCCGCCGGTCACCTGGGCGAGGTTGGTGCGGACCACCATGAAGCTTGCCGACTTAGGGATCGGCTGGTTGATGATCGACGCGACGGTGGTGTACGAGCCGAGCGACGCGGCGGTGAGGTCGACCTTGATGGTGACGAACGCGTTGACCGCCCCGGTGTCGAGCTGGGCGTGCGCCTCGCACCAGAAGTTGAACGTGGTGCCCGCCGGGTAGGTGCCTGAGGGGAAGGTGACCCGCGCGAAGCCGACCCCGTTCAGGCTGACGTCGAACCAGAACGCGGCGGCCGGGTTGGGCGCGTGGCCGACGCCGGAGGTCCACAGCCGGTAGTGCGACCAGGCCACCATGTCGGCCTGCTGGATGGTCCACTTCGGGGTGATCGACACGCCGTCCGTCGCGGTGGCGGCGCTGCGGTGCAGCCCGTCCTGAAGCGAGCAGACGAGCGTCCCGGCGGCGGCGGGCGGGTTACGCGACTCAACGTAGAGCATGCCCGACTTGGTGGCGTACAGGTAGGCGGCCCCCCCGGTCTCCACGGTGGCGATGTTCACGCCGTCGACGGTGGCGAAGCTCGGCGCCGCCGAGGTCAGCGTCATGGACGCGGAGGTGTTGTTGCCCGCGTTCGCGATGACGGTGCCGAGCAGCACGCCCGAGCGGCCGGCGGCCTGCGCGGGCGTGATCACGTTGACCGTGTAGAGCGCCGAGTCAGGGTTCACGTCGGCCCAGATGTAGGACGTCAGGCTGCCCGAGGACGGCCCGGCGGGCACGGTCACGGACTGCGCGACCCGGCTGCCGATCACCGCGCACGTGCCGTCGCCGCAGTTCGCCACGGCCAGCCAGCCGGAGGCGATGTTCACCACCAGGCCGGAGCCGGCCGACAGCGCCGCCGCGATGACGACCCCGTTGCGGGTGTTGGCGAGCGCAGTGATGACACTGCGGTCGTCCACGGCGTTGTACTCCCCGGCCTGGCCCCAGGCGAGAAGCCCGCTCGGCGTGGTCATGGAGTGCCTCCTGGTGTGTCGGTCTGCTGCGCCGCTACGGGCGCCAGGTTCTTGTGGGTCATCCGCGCCATCTGCACGGTGCCGCCCCATAGGCGGGCGGTCAGCGTGTCGCGGGCCTTCGGCGCGGGCTGGCTGACGGCGACGGTGAGCGCGACCGTGCCCGCCGCCGCGTCCATGTCCATCTGCGTCAGCCGCGCCGTGCCGACAAGCGCGCCGGGCAGCAGCGGGTCCGAGACGAGTAGGGACACGTCGTCGCCGGGGTCGTAGGTGCCGAGCGCGGGCAGCGAGGCGGGCAGCGTGCCGCTGATCGACACGGCGGGCGCGGCGTACTGGGCGGCGGCGGTGTTGGCGCGCGCGGTCAGCGTTGAGACCAGGGAGACGTCCTGGTAGTCATCGATGGCGTCGAGGCGGGGCAGGTCGGCCTGCGGAAGGTCGACCACGACGACGGGCGCGGTCGCGTCCGAGGCCGCGCCCGCGGGCACTGTGCCGGTGGCGAAGGTGCGGGTCCGCAGCCGGTCACTGTCCCACGTGCCGCTGTAGTCGGTGGCGTTGCCGGGCACGATCAGCCCCAGCCCGGTCGCCGCGCCGACGCGCGGGTAGACGATGCGCAGGCGGCAGTGCGGCCGTCCCCCGGCGTCGGTGTAGTACTCGGCGCGGAACTCCGGCGCGGACAGCGACGTCGCGAACGTGGTGAGCAGCTGGGCGCGGTCGGTGCTGGCTAGGTAGTCGAAGAACGCGTCGCGCAGGTAGCCGGGGCCGGGGTCGGTGAGGACGCTCACGCCGACGTCGGCGAGGGGCTGCGCGAGGAACGCCGCGATCGCCGTCTGCTCGGCCTGCGTGTAGGTGACGCCGCCCACCACGTCGAGCGCCCGCTTCGACAGGTAGCCGGGCAGCTCCGTCAGGGTCAGCGTCACGGTGCCCGCCGCCTGGTCGGCGATGCCGTTCGGGACGCCGCACCAGACCGGCTTGCCGTTGTAGAAGACCCACAGCCGCCACGACCACAGGCGCAGCAGCCGGTCGGGCGGCAGTGACGTCGACCCGGACGGCACGGTCACCGACCCGGTGCCGAACCCGGACAGCAGCCGTGAGCCGGTGAACGCGGTGCAGGTGACCGGCCCGAGTGGCTGCCCGGTCACGATCATGTCGGCCCAGAAGCGCCATGCGCCGGGCAGCGGGACGGGCCGCAGTGACGGCGGGGCTATTGCCATGCCGCCGACCATTGCGCCGTGACCTGCCCGGCCCCGGTGGAGTACAGCGTCCAGGTGGCCGAGCCCGTCGCGGGCACCATCAGCGGCGCCGATCCGGGCAGCACGTAGGACGCGCGCGACACGCCGCCCGGCGCCCACGCGTTCAGCGTCTCGGAATCGACGGTGACCTGCGCCTGGCCGGGCACCGCTGCCAGGTAGATCGTGTTCCCGGTCGCATTGTCGACCAGCCGCGAGGTGCCCAGGTCGCCCAGGTAGTTCAGCAGGACCGGCGCGGGCACGTTGCCCGCGTTCTCCAGCACGAGGGTGTTGGCCAGCACCTTGTCCCCGTACAGGCGCTTGTACCCGCGCACGTTGTTCGCCACCGGCCAGACCGGGGCGGTCAGCAGGCCGGTGCGCAGCCCGACCGAGTACAGGTTGCCCGTGCCGAGCAGCTCGTAAGGCGTCCAGACGCCGCCTGGCGGAGTGAGGAACGCCAGCCCGCTCGGGCCGGACAGGCTGGCGAGCACGACCGCGGTCTGCTGCGGCAGCCACAGCGACGCGTTCGGGATGTCAGAGTGCCCGCTAGAGGTCGCGGCGGCCATGAGCTGCCCGACGACGCCCTTGAAGCCGGTCACCTGCGCGGTGCCGACCCACCCGACATCGGTGGTGACGGTCACCTTGTCCGCCGCCGCCTGCGTCATCGCCTTCGCGTTCGGGCACAGCCAGATGTGATGCTGCCGCCCGGCCGCCGTGCTCACGTACGCCTCGGTGTAGACGTTGCCCTGGGTGTCGGTGACCGTCAGCACCTTGACCGGCCGGTCGGCGACGAGCAGCAGCAGCGCCACGTCGCCGTTGTCGACCAGCTTGGCGCCGACGTAGGAACTCAGGACCAGGGACGTGGCGCTGCCGCCGTTGTAGGTATAGCAGAACGCGTTGTGCGACACGGCGCCGCCGGTCGGCACGAGCCCCAGCATGGTCATCACCCAGTCGTAGGGGGCGTTACCGTTGGCGGGGACCGTCACCCCGACCCGCCAGTCGCCCGCCTGGGCATAGCGCCACCCGGTGCCCACGCTGACCGGGGCCAGGTTCCCGTCATAGGAGGTGCCGTACTTGCGCGGGTCGGCGGCGGTCAGGGTGAGCTGCCAGGCGAACAGCCCCGGCCCGCTGAACGTGTGCTTGAACCCATCGCTGTCGCACCGCACGCTCGCGGTCATGTAGCGGCCCGCCGCGTCGGGGATCATCAGGTCAGCGGGGACCAGCCTGGCGGCGCGGGTGACGAGCTGGTCGCGGAACAGCGCCAGGGCGGGCGGCGGGCCGACCGCCGAGCCGTTGATCGTCACGGTGCGCGCCGCCGCCGTTTTCGGCCCGGTCAGCGACCCGTCGGACAGCACGAGCGCCGTGTCGTGCCCGTCGTAGTCCGGTGAGTCATACCAGCCGGTGACGTCTTCCACGACGCACAGCACGCCGTTCGCGTCGTCGGCCAGCGGGTTGAGGGCGAGCCCGTCCCAGGTGACCGGCGGGCTTGCGGTCCACGTCCAGCCCGGATCGCTCAATGTGCACCTCCCTGTGCCGCCCAGCCGAGCGACCGCGAGACGGCGGCGGCGATCTCCGTCTCGGACTGGCTTGCGCGCGGGTACACGTTGACGGTCACCAGGCCGCGGCGAGCCCGCTCGGCCGCCTTGCGCAGCGCCGCCTCGTGCTCGGCCTCCACGATCGCCTTCTTGCGCGCCGCCTCATCGGCGAGCTGGTCGTGGATCGCCACGGGGCCGGTCGAGACGAGCCCCGGCGTGACCCGCATGCCGCCGAGCCGGGGGTGGAGGCGCACCCGGACGTTGCCGAGCGTCGGCTTGACCGGCTTGCCCGCCGCCGCCGCGACGATCCCGGCGGTCTGCGCGGCGAGCCTACGCATTGCCTCGGCCGCGCTGATCCCGGTTTTCTCGAGGTTCTCCAGCGCGGTCGCCTGCGCCTTGGCCAGCGCGGCGGTGTTGGCCGCTTCCGCCTTGGCGAGGTTGGCGGTGTTGCCCGCCTTCGCCTTGGCGAGCGCGGAGTTATCGTTGATCTGCGCCTTGGCCAGCGCGTTGGCGTCGCTGGTGTTCGCCTTCGCGAGCCGGGCCGCGTTGGCGCTCTGCGCCTTGGTGAGCCGCTCGGCGTTGTCGATGCTCACCTTGCTCAGCGCGTTCTGCCGCGCCTTCGCGTTGGCGTACTGGTGGGCCTGCGCCTTGGCGAGTTCAGCGGCGTTGGTCTGCGCCGCCCGCTGGAGCGCGGCCGTGTTCTCCGTGCGGGTCTTGGCGTTGCGGGCGGCATTGTCAGACGCGGCGCGCTGGTCGCGCGCCGCGATCGACGCCTGCGCCTTGGCCAGCCGGGCGGTGTTCTCGGCCGCCGCCTTCGCCAGCCGCTCGGCGTTGTCGGCCACGGTCCGCGCCATCGCCGCCGTGTTGGTCGCGGCCACCTTCGCCGCGCGCGCCGCGATCGTCGCGGCCACCTTCGCCGCCGCCACGGCCGCCGTGTGCGCCGCCTTCGCCGCCCTGGCCGCCGCCCCGGTCGTCGCGCCGCCCGCTTTGGCCGCCGCCGCCGCCGCGATCGCCGCGAGCCGCACCGCCTCGCTGGCAGCCGTGTGCGCCTTGACGGTCTTCGCAGCGGCCTGCTTGGGCGCTGCGGTGACGGCGGGCAGCGGCGACCCGGCCCACACGTTGCCGAGGTTCGCGCCCTTCGGCGCGCGGGCCGCCGCCATCCTGGCCAGCAGCCGCCGCAGGTACTCCAGCAGCTTGGCGGGCAGCACGCCCTCGGGCCCGGCCTCGCCGAGCAGGTAGCGGGTGCCGGACGCGCCGAGGCCCGCGACCGGCTCGCGGATCACGCCGCCGCTCGCCATCTTGACCGTGGCCGACTGCCGCAGCAGCTCGAAGATGTTGCGGGCCATCGCGGCCCGCGAGCTGCCCGCGCTGGTGCCCGACCCGCCGTAGAACGGGTTGGACTGGCTAGAGCCCGCCGGGCGCTCGCCCATGTTCATGATGACGAGCGCGGCGCGGCCCGCGTCGGACTGGGCGTTGGCCAGGGACCAGTAGCGGCCCATGTTGCCCCGGAAGAACGAGTTGACGAGCGGCAGCTGCCGCGACAGGGACGCCGAGGGGTTGCCCGCGATGAACGCCGAGTTAGGCAGCGTGTTAGGCGGCGTCCAGCCGATCAGCCCGCGCCCGCCGCTGCCGTAGGACAGCGGGTCACCGAGCGACTCGCGCCAGACGTTACCCGCGACGCCGGCCGCGCCCGGCAGGCTCCAGCCGTGCCCGGCCATGTAGCGGGCGATCGTCTCCAGGTTCTGGCTGGACGAACCGGCGATGACCGGCACGAGGCCCTGGCTCTGGCTCAGCAGCCCGGCGAGGGCCTGGGCGAGCACGTCGGCGCTGCCCGCCACGCCGCCGCCGACTCCGCCGCCGCCAGGGAACCGGCGGATCGTGTAGACGCCCCGCGGTACGCTTTGCGCCCCGGTGCCGCTGGCGGTCGAGCGGGCCGCGAACCCGGTGCCCTTCCCGGTGACGATGCCCATATGGCCTGTGTTGATGTACAGGTCGCCCGGCATCATCGAGTCGTAGGGGACGGTGGTCAGCCCGCCGTAGCCGAGCCAGTTCGTGGTGACCGGCCCGTGCTGCGAGCTCGGCGCGCGGAACCCGCCGGGGATCGGCAGGCCCGCCATCCCGGCGACCATGTTGACGAATGACGAGCAGTCGAACCCGGTGGCCGGGTTGGCGCCGCCGCCCCACACGTACGGGTGCCCGCCGAACCCGAGCGCCCGCGAGACCAGGCCGCCGCCGCCGCCGAGGCCGGCTAGGCCCTTGGCGAAGTTCCACGCGCCCGACAGGCCGGAGCCCAGCCAGCCCATCGCGGCCTGGACGCCGGGGATCTTCTCCAGCACGCTCATTGCCTCCAGCGGCAGCGAGTTCGCCGCGACCACGCCCCGGACCACCATCCAGCCCAGCGCCTTGGCCATCGAGCCGAACACGTGCTCGGCCGTCTCGACCGGGTTGGCGGACACCACGTCGTGCAGCATGCCCTTGAACATGTCGCCGACGTTGCCCCACAGGCTCCCGCCGCCGCCGCCGCCTCCGGCCGCCGCCGCCCCGGCCGCGCCTCCGGCCGCCGCCGCCGCCACGGAGGCGCCTCCGCCGCCCTGCGGGCCGCCCGCGCGGCCCGTGGCGGCCCCGCCGCCGCCGCTCCCGCCGGGAATGTGGAACCAGCGCCGCACCGCCCCGATGATCGGGTCAACGATCTGCGCCTTAACCCACGAGCTGATGTCTTTCCACGCCGTCTCGAAACCGGACTTCAGCACGCGGAGCACGTCCCCGCCAACGCCGGTGGCGGCGGACACGATTGCGGCCCAGGCGCCGGAGAACAGCCCCTTGATCCAGTCCATCATCTTGGTGAGCGGCGTCTTGATGACGTTCCAGAAGCCGAGCAGCGGCGCGGCGATCTTGCCCCACAGGGTCGCGGTGGTGTCGGACACCCAGCGCCACGCGGCGGCCAGCCTCGACTTGACCCAGTTGAACGCGGCGGTCAGCCAGCCGACCACGTTGTGGTACCACGACAGGACGACCGCGCCGGTCGCGTTCCACGCCTGGGCGGTGTTGGACGTGACCCAGCTCCACACCGCCGAGGACGCGCCCTTGATCCAGTTCAGCGCGGTCTTTACCCAGCCGACCACGTTGTGATACCAGTGCGAGACGGGCGCTGCGATGTCATTCCACGCCCTGGCGGTCACGGCGGTGATCCAGTGCCAGGCGGCCGGGATCGCGGTCTTCAGCCAGTTCACCGAGGCGGTCACCGCGATGCGGATCAGGGTCCAGGCGGCGGTGATGATCAGCACGATCGGCGCCATGAAGAACTTGATCACCGCGACGAGCGCGCGGAACACCGCCATGACATACGGGCCGATCCAGCCCCAGAAGGTGCGGAAGATCCCCCGCCAGATCTCGAACGCGGCCAGGAAGATCGCCCGCACCAGGATCAGCCACACGTTGATCACGAAGCCGATGACGGCCAGCGCGAGCTTGATCACGGTCACGATCACGTTCCACACCGCGACCGAGGCGGCCCACACCGCGTTCCAGGCGGTCGTGACCGCGTGCACGATGGCCATCACGACCCCGGCGACCGCCTTGTAGGCGACGGTCAGCGCGCCCACCACGGCGTTCCAGATCCGCACCGTCTCGGCCTCGAACGGCCGCCAGATGCCGAACAGCACGCGCGCGATGGTGGTGAAGACCACTTTGGTGTGGTCGGTGAAGAACTTCAGCTTGATGAACACCCAGATCATCGCCTTGACCAGCCAGGTGAGCGGCCCGTCGATGAGCCAGATGAGCACGTCGCCGATGATGCGGAACGCAACCTTGAGCACGGGCGCGAGGAACTTCGCCTCCATCGCCAGCTCCTTGAAGATCACGTGCGCCATGAGGGCGAGCAGCACGCCGAGCGGCTTGAGGAACTTGGTGAGGTGCTGCACCACGGGCGTGAGGCTGTCGCCGATGGTCTTGGCCAGGTTCCAGACGTAGGGCCACAGCTCCTTGAACCCGGCCACGATCTGGGTCAGCACGGGCCGCATGTCCTTCATGAACGCCTTGCCGAACTGGCTCAGCGAGGCCCGCAGCTTGGAGCTGGCCACGACGATCAGGATGATCCCGTCGACCACCCAGGCGATCGGGTTGGTGATGTCGAGCATGAGCCCGGCCAGCTCGGTGAACGGCCCGAGCAGCCCGGTCACGACGTCGCCGATCAGCGGGATGCCGGCCAGGAACTTGCTCGCCGTGATGGCGCTGAGCGCGACGCCCACCCCGAGGGCCGCCGCGCCGAACTTCTTCACCGCGTCGGTGGCGGTCTTCATGTTGGCGCCCGACAGCTTGTCCACCTGGTTGAGCAGCCAGTCGATCGCCTTGTTGACCGCGTTGATCGCGGGCGCCAGCGACACCATGAGCGCGTCGGCGAGCGGCTGCACCAGCGGCTCCAGCTTCCACAGCACCTTGCCGAGCTTGTTCGCCCACTGGATGGCCAGGCCGCCGCCCTTCTTGGAGATGAACGGCTCCACCAGCGCCGAGCCGATGTCGCGCATGGCGGCCTGGATCGACTGCTTCGCGCCGGTCCACGTCGACTTCAGCCCGGCCGCCGCGCCCCGGTAGCGGATCTGCATCTGCTGGACCAGCACGGTCATCGCGGTCTGGGAGTTCAGCGTGTCTTTCGTGATCGCCTTGCGGACCTGGGCCGAGGTCATGTTCATGCCCTTGCCGATCAGGGTGGCGGCGTCGATGCCGCGTATGCCCATCTCGTTGAGGGTGCGGGCGGTGAACTTGCCCTGTGACTGGACCTTGGCCAGCACGTTGACCACGCCGAGGATGTCGTTGGCGTTCCCGCCGACCGCCGCCACGGCGTCCTGCACCGCGCTCAGCGTGGGGATGACGTTTTTGGCGCTGACCCCGAAGCCGAGCATCTGCTGGGTGGCGGTGATGAACGTCTGCCGGGGGAACGGGCTGGTCTTGGCGAACTTGGCCAGGTTCGTCATCATCTTGTCGGCGGCCTTCTGGCTGCCCAGGATGGTCTCGAACGCCTTCTGTGACTTCTGGTACAGCACGTTGTAGGCGACGCCCGCCTTGATGGCGTAGCCGAGGAACCCGCCGCCGAGCACTCCGGCGACCAGGCCGACCGCCTTGACCGCGTTGCCCGCCGTGCTGGCCACGTGCTTCATGCCGGTCTTGACCGACGCCCCGACCCTAGCCATGCCGGGCCGGATCATCTCGTCCATCGCGGCGGTGAACCGGGCGCCCGCCTCGCGGCCCAGGACCGACATGCGGGTCCTGAGCCCGGCATCCATCGCGTCGCCCGCCGTGATGGCGGCCATGCCTCCCGCCTTGGCCATGCCGGGGATCACCTCGGCCCGCCAGGTCCAGGCGGCGCCCGCGCCGCCGGCCTTCATGCTGGCGGCCAGGGCCGCGTTGAACGCCTCGCCCGTCCCCGCCCCGGCCTTCGCCCCGGCCGCCTCGGCACCCGCCGCCCAGCCGCCCAGGTCGGGGCCTGCGGTGATCGCTTTCATGCGCCGGCCCATCGTCAGGGCGAACGCCCGGCCCGCCGCTGCGCCCGCCTCGGCCCCGGCCGCCTCGGCCCCGGCGGTCATCGGTCCCGCCATCGCGTCAGCGGCCGCCCTGCCGGCCGCTGCGACGGCCGGGACGAGCGTCTTGCTGAACGTCTCGCCCGCCGCCGCCGCTGCGGCCTTGGCCGACCTGGCGGCGGGAGCCTTCATCGACCCGAGCGCCTCCCCGGCCGCCGCCCCGGCCTTCGCGACGCCCTCCGTCATCGCCGCGCCGAACTCCGCCGCCGCGGCCGTCGCCGCCGCCCTGGCCGCGCTGCGCGACGCGGTGTCCGACCAGCCCGCCCGCAGCCCGTTCCTGATCCCGGCCGAGATCGTCTTCTCCAGCGCCAGCGACGCCGCCTCGCCCGCCGCGACCGCGTCCTTGCGGATCGCGGCGGTCATCGGCTCGGTGACCGCCCGGACGACGACCGACAGCCCCGCGTAGCTGTACTCAGCCATCGCCGCTCACCCGCACTCCCGGCGACCCGGCGATCGCCTCGATGGCGTCCGCCCAGCTGCCGGTCTGCTCGTCGCCGTCGTGCTGCTCCTTGCCGAGCGGGCGGCGCGGCCGGGGCGCCCTGGCCTTCGGCTGGGGCCGCCTGCGCATCGGGGGCCGCTCGACCGGCTTGGGCTTGGACGCGTTCGCGCCGTTGGCCTTCAGCGTCACGTAGGTCAGCACCGCGACGTGATCGATGAGGCTGGCCATCAGCTCAGCCTCGGTCGACCACTGCTCGCCGCCCCGGCGGGCATGCGGGGGCAGCCGCTCCAGCAGTACGTGGACACGGCGAAGCGACGTGCCGGGGTCGAGCACGTCGACCCCGTACGCGGCCAGCATTGCCGCTTCTACGTCCGGGTCGAACCGGGCCGCGCTGGCCGCTTGGAGTTTGGGAGGTTCCCGACCCCTGCGTCCGCTGCGGCCGCCTCCATCAGCAGGTGCAGCTCGCCCACCACGAGCCCGGCCGCCGCCAGGCCCTCGTACACCTCGGGCTTGGCGCCGATCCCGGTCAGGAACGTGCCGATGTCGCCCTTGGTGTCCTCCATGGCCGACAGCGGCCATAGCTTCTGGTTGGGCAGCTCGTAGATGACGCCCTTGTAGGTGAAGCGGAACGGCCGCTCGATCGCCTCGGCCAGCGCGGCGTTGGCCGCCGCGCTCAGGTCGTACAGGTCCAGGTCGAGGTCCGCCGCCGCCGCCCTCGGCGGGGTCACGAGCTGGCGCCCTTCCCGGTCGTGATGCTGGTCTTGGTGGTCTCCGGCATCTGCCCGTTCATGCCGACGTCGGCGGACGGGCCGACCAGGACGTCGGCGAGCACGCCCGCGTCGTCCAGCGCGGTCAGGGTGACTTCCAGCGGCACGGCGGCGCCGGACTGGATCTGCATGTCGGCGGCGTCCGACAGCGACGCGCGGTGGAAGATCACCCGCATGGCGCGGGGGCCGTCGGCGGTGTCCACCATGATCGCGTACAGGTGCTGGTCGCCGTCCGTGCGGACCTCCAGCTTGAACGCCCCGGCGACGGCCGTGGGCACGTCGGCGTCGAAGTACATCGCGAGGGTCTGCTCGTTGATCTGCCACAGGATGAACTTCACCGTCATCGTGCGCTCGGTGACCACCGTGCGGATCGGCGAGCGTGACTGCCACGGCTTGATGTCCTGCGTGGTGGTGCTGGAGCCGACCGTGGGGCCGTCGTCGGAGATGTAGCCGAGGATCTCCCACGGCGCGGCGGGCGCCGTGGAGGTGTCGGCGGGCGGGGTGGTGCCGACTGGCGCGACGTAGAGACCGGGGCCGTTGCTGGTGCCAACTTGCACCTCGGCCGGGTCTAGCTCATAGACGGGAGTCGTCATGACCTGATCCCTTCCTTGCGGGGGTCGGCCGGCGTCGCGGTCGCGCGCCGGGGATTGGGGGTCGCGGGCCGCCAGGCGTCACGCGAGGGATGCACCCGCACCTCGTAGCGGGCCGTGTAGCGCGGCCCGCCGTCCGGGTCGGGATTCCAGAAAGCGCCGGCCTCGGCGCGCACGTAGTTGACCGTCCCGGCGTCCCAGGGGGGCGCGGACGTCAGCCCGGCCATCACCTGGCGGGCGGACTCGGCCAGGTCGCGGGCGGCGGCCTTGCGCCCGGCCCGCGCGTCGACCTGGATCATGTAGGACCACAGCCAGCCCGCGAGGTCCAGCTGCGCTGAGGAGTAGGCGAAGCAGGTCACGCCGGGCAGCGGCACGAGGCACTCCACCACGAACTTCTCCAGGTCGGGCTGGGCGGTGACCGGGTAGCTCATCGCAGCGCCCCCCACCTGACGCGGGCCTCGTGCAGCGCCCGGCCGAACGCGGGCCGCGCCGCCTCGGGGGTGCCGTCGGGGCGCCGGAAGCCGAACTCCACGAACCGCCAGTAGGGGACGCCGTTGCGCACCGCGTAGTGGGCGGTGCCCAGCCGCACGTAGTGGTAGCCGTCGGCGAGATTGCCGGTGTGGTACGGGCTGCCCGCCCTGGCCTTGTCCGACAGGTCGAACGCGATCAGGAAGATGTCGGGGTCGACCGCCTCCATCGGCGCGTTCGGGTGCGTCACGGTGAACACTGACCTAGCCGGCATCGGGCGCCTCCCAGCCAGCGGTGCCCGCCACGGCGCAGGCCCAGCACGAGATGCCCTCGCCGGGCGGGCAGGTCGGGTCGGTGACCAGGCGGGCGCGGGAGACGGCGAACCACTGGCCCCGGATGAGGGCCGCCGAGCCTTCCTCGAGCGGGCAGTCCGGCGGAAGGTAGAGCTGGCCCTGAAGCGCGGCCTGCGGCTCGTAGGGTCCGTGGCCGCCTCCGGCGGCGGCCTGCGGGTCGGACGGGCCGGGGGTCAGCTGGAGGCTGCCGGGGCCGGTCCAGTACGGGTCAGCGCCGGGCTGCGCCCACCCGTGTTCGTCCGCACCCGTGGCGGCCGGGTACAGGACCACCGTGTCGGTGCCGAGCAGCAGGCCGGGCATCATCACGGCGCCTCCGTGACCGGCCAGTAGTGCCCCTCGTAGTAGCCCCAGGCGGGCGGGTGGTGCGCGTGCATCCGCACGGAGACGAGCTCACCCGTGACGAACGAGCGGTGCCACGCCGCGCGCGCCATCGCCGCCCCGAGCTGGCCCGGCGCGGACGCCGGGCTGTAGCTCACGTTCTGCGCGCCGGTCGTGACCTGCGCGACCGGGACGGCTGGCGGCAGCATCGCCGCGTACGCCTCCCACTGGATCGCCGCGCACATGTGCGGGTCGGTGTCCCACCACTGGTCGGCGATCGCGGCGGCCTGGTCAGCGGGCAGGCCGCCGTCCGTGGGCGGGTCCAGCGGGGGCGCCCACTCCTGCCACGGCACCGCCGGGCTCGTCACGGCTTACGCGGGCTTCTGCGCGGTGCCCGACTTGGCCGGCGCGTGAGTGCCCGCCTGTGACGTCGCTGCGGCGGGCGGCACCCATCCGGCGAGCTTGGTCTGCGCGAACGGCTTGGCGCCGGCCGGGACCTGGCGGGTGACCGGGTTGATGATGGTGCAGGCGAACCGCGCCCACACCTTCAGCGGCGTGGTGTTGTCCTGGAACCCGGAGATCGCCACCGCGCCCGTGTCGTCCACGATGACGCCGCTGGGGTCCATCAGGTAGCGGATGTCCTGCCGCACGCCGACGACCAGCGAGGACCAGTCGCCCGTGATGAAGTTGGTGTTGCCCGTGATGAACGGCGTGTAGGTGATCGGCTGGCCCCACAGCGTCTGCGTGTCGCGGCCGTTAATCTGGTCGAAGCCGAGCAGCAGCGCGCCCTGGGAGTCACGCAGCCCGCGGAGCATCCCCTTGACGGTCAGGTCGGCGGCGTCGCCGTTGACCTGGAGACCCTGCGCCTCGACGGCGGCCATCGCGTTGTTCACCGTGTCGGCTGCGTCGAACCCCGCCGGGGTCGCGATGCTGTACGCGGGGTCCAGCACGCCGCCGGCCGGGAAGGTGGCCGGGTTGTTGTGGCCGAACAGGATCGCCTCATCGATGGCGATCGCGATGGCCTCGGCGAGGCGCGGGCGTACCCAGCCCCACAGGTTGATCGACACGTCTTCGAGGTACACGTCGGGGATCGCGGTCACGGCCGCGACCTCCTCGGCGTGCAGGGTCTTGGTGCCCAGGCCAAGCGCGGTGTACGGCTTGCGGCCGCCCGCCACGGAGACCCAGCCCGCCTGCGGCAGGGAGGTAGGGACCGGCATCTCGGCGATGCCGGTGCCCATCGGGACCAGGTTGGCCAGTTGCAGCACCGCTGAGCGCTGCAAAGCCTCCTGGATGATCTGCGTGCTGTACTCGATCGGGATCAGGCCCGAGAAGTCCAGCGGGGCGATTGGGGGTGTGGTCATGGCAGCGCTCCAGCGTGACGGCATGAACAGGTCACGCCGCTTTCCGCGCCACCTGGCCCCCGCTGGCATCACGCCTCGCGCAGTCCCGGCCCGGCATCACGCCTAGTGAAGCGCCCAGATTCGGCTACTGGCTGCCAGGAGCATCACGCCGCCCGGCAACACGGCCAGTATGCATGACGCCCCAGGTGCCCGCTAGCTGGGCGCCTTAGCCGCGCACCCCTCGCGGGCCGCGCTGCACGCTGCGGAGCCAGTCACCGTTTCCGGCCGCCGCTGGCGCGGCCGTCCGTGCCCCGGCCGGGATCACGTGCCCGTTGGCCGTCTGCTGGGGCTGCGGCGGGGCGAGCTGGTCGACTAGCGCGGCGATCGCCTTGCGGTCGGGCTCGCCGTCCTTGCCGACCAGCTTGGACAGGTCGAGCGCGGCGAGCGCCCCGTCCGGGTTGGCTAGCCGGCCGCTGGCCGCGACGCGGAACTCAGCCGCCGCGAGCCGCCGTGACGCCGCCCCCTCCGCCTCGGCCTTACCCTCGGCGCGAGCCGCGGCGACCGCCTTCTCCTGGTCGGTCATGGCGGCCTGCTGCGCGGTGGCCAGCTTCACCTCCGCGTCCTTGCGCGCCTGGCGCTCCTGGTCCAGCGTGGCCCGCAGGCGGGTGATGTCATCATCGCCGCCGTGCCCGGCGGGCGGTGCCGGGGCTGGCGGCGCGGGCGGCGCGGGGGGCACTGGGCCTGGTGCCGGTGCCGGTGCCGGGGCGCCGGGGCCGGTCGGTGGTGTGGTCATCTGCTGTTCCTCTCAGAGGCTTACTGCGCCGGGGCTGGCGCTGGCGGTGCGGACGGGTTGACGGCGAGCGCGTCGGGCTGCGGCGGCGCGGTATCCGCCGGGGCCGCCTTGACGCCGCGCGGCAGGGCGGGCTGGATCTCGACGGTCTCGGACGCGCTGGCGGCCAGCAGCTCGTTCCACTCATCGATCTCCTGCGGCGTCGCGCCCCACTTCTGCCACAGGATCTCGCGGGGCACGCCGAGGGTGGCCATCTTCACCAGGGCGTCGACACGCTGGCCCTCGCTGCGGGTTTCCATGTCGGCCCAGACGACTTCGGCGGAGGTGTCGGCCGCCGCCGCGCTGCCGGTCAGCGTGAACGCGCAGCGCATCACCTCCTCGAACGACTCGCCCGCGTAGCGGGACCGCTCGCCGCACTTGGACACCAGGCCGGTCTCGGCCGCCTTGATCGCGTCGGCCGCCAGGTTGACCATCTGGCCGAGCAGGTAGTGCGGCGGCGTCTGGGTGATCGCGGCGAGCTGCTGCACGTCCTGGGTGACTGACGACAGGTAGCCCGCCAGGGTCGACTCGGGGAAGCTGCCGAACTTGCCGTCCGGGGCCTCGTTGGCGAGCAGCCGGTTGGCGCCCACGTCGAACGGCCGCGCGACCACCCTAGAGGTCACGGTGCCGCCGGTCGCGGTGTCGTCGTCCTTGATGACCTGGCGGGCGATCTTGATGCCGGTGGCCCATATCTGCCGGAACGCGCCGTAGTCGGTGGCGACCAGGCGGTTGAAGATCGTGGTGTGGATGCGGTCCTGAATCGAGACGGCGCTGTGCAGCTCGGACCGGCCGGGCCCGAGGGTGCGCGGCTGCGGCACGATCTCGATGAGACCGACGAACCCGGCCGGGTTCGGCTCCACGGACGGCTGGGAGCTGCCCGGCAGCCACGTGTAGATCTCGTCGGGCAGGATCAGCACCTCGACCTGGCTGCCGGTCGCGGTCAGCAGCGAGCCCTCCGCGAACTCGGACATCTCCATGTTGACCCAGGGGTCGACGGGGAACCGCTTGTAGCCCGCGATCCGCTTGCGCCGCGAGCCCGGCTCGTACAGCACCGTGGCCTGCATCGCCGACTCCCCGCTGATGCACACCCCCGAGGGGTTGTCGTCATCGGGCTGGACCAGCATGAACGCGCTGCCCTGCACGAGGGCGTCCTTCAGCACGAGGGAGGCGTCCGCGTCCAGGCTGTTGGCCTGCCAGATCGCCCACGCCGCGTCCGAGTCGTCCTTGGAGCCGAACCGGAACCCGACCACCTTGAGCCGCTCGGCGACCGCGTTGACGACCAGCTCGCACCAGTTAGCGTGCGACTCGGCGAGGAACGTCTGGAACGTGCGCCGCTCGGCGGTGTCCAGCAGCGCGATGATGCCCGCCTCCAGGTCATAGTGCGACTGGTAGAAGCGGGCGCGCGCCGCCTGGAAGTCCAGCTTGGCCGCCGCCATCTTGCGCAGCTCGCCGGGGTCGAGACTGGCCGCGTAGTCCACGGCGCCTCCCTTCGGTTCAGAACCCGGCCGCCGCGTAGTCGCGTTGCGGCTCAGCGTGCCGTATGGCCCGGTCAAGAGCCATGATGCCAGCCACCATCGAGTCGATCTTGTCGGCGCTTCGCGCCCGGTCGGGTTTCTGGTTCCCGCTCGGGTCGGTGCGGACGATCAGGTTGGCCGCCTGCCAGCGCGCGACCGGGTTGCCGCCGTGCCGGTAGGCGCCCGCCGCGACCAGCCGCAGGAACTCCTTAGTCGGCCCGGACATCGATGCGAAGCCCTGACCAGTCTGGAACAGCGGGAACCCCTCGTCCAGCAGGTCGAGCGACAGCTGGGTAGCGCCCCAGCGGTCGAACGCTATCTCGCGGATCTCGTAGCGCTCGGCGTCTTCGCGCATGGCCGCCTTGATCGCCTCGTAGTCGATGACGTCGCCCTCGGTCACGGTCAGCAGCCCGGCCTCGCGCCACGCGGTCGCCTTGCCGCCCGTGCGCCGGTCCAGCTTGGGCAGCGCCGCCTCGGGCGCGAACACCCGGTAGAGCACGTCGTGGCCGCCGCCGCCGGGGAAGTCCAGCGCGTAGGACGCCAGGTCGATGGTGGATCCGAGGTCCAGGCCGCCGTAGCAGGCGCGGCCGGCCAGGTCCTCCGTCACGGGCGCGCAGCGGTCCCACGCGTCCAGCGCGATGGCGCGGCCCGCTTCCTGTGACTGCTGGTTAAGCCGGAACTGGCGGAACGCCCGCTCCGCCGCCGGGTTGGCCTGCGCCTTACGGCACTCATCGGCCAGGATGCGCGGGTCGAGATAGTCGCCGAGCGCCGGGTTGGCCAGCTTCCAGGTCTCCTCCTTCGTCCAGTCCGCCTCTGCGGGCGCGGCGTGCAGCACCACCAGGCGGGCCGGGTCCAGGCTCGGGTCTTCCAGCACCTTCTCCGACCAGGCTCGCTCCGAGGCGGCGAACCCGCTGGGGTCGCTGTCGGCGGTGGTGACCAGCATGAGCACCGGCTGGGGGCGGGTGCCGAACCCGGTGCGGATCGCGTCGTAAAGCTCGCGGGACGGCTGGGCGAGCAGCTCGTCAATGTAGGCGGCCTGCGGCGCGGTGCCGAGCGCGCCGAGCGCGTCGCCCGCCGCGACGGTGAAGAACGAGGCGGTGCGCTCGTCGTAGATGCGCCGGGCGCCGAGCGCCACCGACAGGCGGCGGGCCAGCGGCGGTGACAGCGCCACCATGCGGGCGGCGGCGGCGAACGCTAGGCCGGCCTGGTCCTTGTCGAGCGCTAGGCCGTACATTTCCGCGGCTTCCTCGCCGTCGGCGATGGTGAAGTAGAGCGACAGCCCGGCGATCAGCTCGGTCTTTCCGTTTTTACGACCCGTGCTCAGGTACAGCTCGCGGTACTGGCGCACGTACATGCCCCAGCCCGGCTCCCAGTAGACGGTGCCGAACAGCGGCCGGATGACCTCGGCTTCCTCCCAGGCCGCGGGGATGAACGCCTGCCGGGCCCACACGCCTTTGGTGTGCACGAGCAGCTCGGTGAAGAACGCCATCGCGTGGTCGGCGCGCGGCGCGCAGTAGTGCGCGCCCCGGCGGAGGCAGGTCTGCCCGTCGAAGACCCGCCCGCACGGCGGGAATCGGCGCCGGTCAGCCATGGGGCCAGTATGACCGGCTGTGTCGCGGTGTCTCACCGTGTCAACCGGCGTCTCACGGTGCCGCGCGGCGGCTGTGCGCGGCACGCTCCGGCCATCCCCGGCCCCGCACGGCCGCGCACCCGCTCCGGCCCCGCTCCGGCCGCCTACGGCCGCCTACGGGCCGCGCGGAGGGCACGCGGCGGCCGGGGCACGCTGCGGGCGGCTGTGAACGCTCGCGTGCGGCTCGGTCCGGGCCGCCGTGGAGAATCACCCGGCCCGGCCCGTCCCGGCCCCGCACGGGGCCGCGTGCAGCCGCACAGCATGACGGGCGCGGCCCCGGAATGGGACCGCGCCCGCCGCTGGCGCCTAGCGGACGGTCACCGCCACTCGGTCACCGTCACATGCCCGTCACGGCTGATCGTCGCGTAGGCCACGGTGCCGCCCTCATCGGTCTCGGCCAGCCGCGCCTGCGCCAGCGCCACGGCCGCGCCGCGCGCCACCCGCCAGGACATGAACCGGGTGTCATCATCGGCCGCCAGGAACAGCGCGCCCCGCACCGTGAACACCCGCTGGCCCAGCATCCAGATGCCGCGCTGCTTGCCAGGCTGCACCATCCCGACCACCACGTACTGGAGTTCGCCCGGCAGCATCCCGAACAGCCCCGCCGCTATGCCGCGCGTCAGGTCATCCGGCAGCCAGCGCTCGCGCAAGTCGGCCCCGACCATGCGGTGCGAGTGGTGGCCGGCCAACTCCTGGCTCGGGCCGCGCTCGCCCGGCCCGAGGTCACGGTCTCGGTGGTCCGTCATCAGTGTTTCCCTTCGGTGGTGGAATCGGCTCGGGGCCGCCCGCGCGTGCGGGCGGCCCCGTGCCCGGCGTAGGTGGTGGCTACGCCTCGGCCTTGCACTTGGCGCACCACGCGGGCCGCCCCGCGTTAGTGCCGAGCACGTCACCCTCCTTGGCCGCCTTGATCGGCTTCGTCGTCCCGTGCGCGTTACACCGCACCAGCCACACCGGCCGGTCGGCCGACTTGTCCGTCGTCGCCAGCAGGTCGTAGCCGCCGTGCGGCCACTTCAGCACGTAGCCGGGGATGGCCACGCCCCGGAACTTCTGCTCGGCCTTCGGCTTGGCCGGGGCCTTCGGCGCGGCGGCCTCCTTCGGCGCGACCTCATCCATGGCCGCGTTCCATGCGGCCGCGCGCGTGGCCCCGCCCTCCAGCGCCAGCCGCGCCGCCTTGACCGCCGCCTTCCGCTTGCCGACGCCCAGCGCCTCGAACCGCGTGCGGAGGGTAGCGGTGTGCGGCTCCTCGCCGATCGCCGCCGAGACCTTGGCCGCCGCCTCCTTGGCCAGTGCGGCGGCCGTGGGCGCGGGCTTGGCGCTGGCGCCGCTCGCCGCGGCCTGCTTGGCGGCCGAGTCAGCGCGGGCGCGCTCACGGGATGAGGGCCGCCGCGCCGCGCGCGCCGCGTCCAGGTCGGTGGGCGCCTCTGGCGCGGCCGTCTCGGCGGTCGCGGTCTCGGCCTCGGTGGTGGTGGTGTTCTCGGTCATGATCTCGGGTTCCTTCCCGGTCGGTTACTCGGTTCGCGTCACGTGCCCGCCAGCGCGGCGGCGCGCGCGCGCCCGGACGGTAAGGCGTCACGCGCGGCCCTCTTCCTCGGCGTCGCACACCGCGCACCTAATCGAGCCGACCATCTCGCTCCCGACACCGTAAGCCGAGGTGATCGGGTCGGCCAGGAACGCCTCCTTCGGGCAGTCATGGCTCGGCCCGTAGCGCTCCTCGTCGCGGATCAGCATCAGCGCCTCCGCCACCGCGCCTATGTGCCCGGCCGCCGCGTGCCCCGTGCGGAATTCATACTCACCACGCGCGTTCATCATGAACGCGTAGGTCGGCGTGCCGTCGGGCTCCAGCAGCTCGGCGTCGGGGTTCAGCAGCGACGCCGCCATCTCCCGCACCACGGGCTCCGCCGCCAGCGCGCGCACGGCCGCGTCATAGCTCTCGTCCCGGAGCGTCACGGGATCAGCTCCACGAGGGTGCTGCCGTCGGACACCGGGTACATCGACTCGGCGCAGTCGCCCGTCTCGATCGCGTCGGCCAGGGAGCGGAGCACGGCGGCCACCTCCTCCGCCGTGATCCCGTGCCCGCGCGCCACGCGGGCCGCCAGGGTCAGGTTGTAGGCCAGCAGGTTGGAGGCGAACGCCTCGGCTTCGGGTGTCATCGGTCGTGCCTTTCGTCGGTGCGGAGGGTCCGCGCGGGAAGGAGGGCCACGGCCGAAAGGAGGGCCATGACCTGGGGGGGGTTGCAGCTCGGCAGCTCGGCAGCTTCGCAGCTCGGCAGCCCGGCGCCAAAGGAGGGCCAGGCCCGAAAGGAGGGCCACGAGCCTGGCAGCTTTGTAGCTCGGCAGCTTTGTAGCTCGGCAGCTCGGCAGCTCGCCAGCAATCGGCAGCGCCCCGGCCGCGAGTGCGGCCGGGGCGCCAGGGACGGCCCGCGCCAGTGCGCGGGCGGGGGGTGGGCGGACATGGTGCCCGGTGACCTCCGGTGAGGCGGATGAGACGGATGGAACATCCGTGAAACGCTTTCGGCGCCGCTGGTTCATCCCCGATTTAGAACACCCGGTCGTGTGAGCTAGGTCACGCGCTGTACGGCTGCGGAACGCACCGTAGCCGGTCGCGGGGGGCCGCGCGGGTGAATACCGCCGGGCGCCCGGCGCGACCGCCTACGGGGGCACCCACAGTCGCGCGCGGGCACGTCACTAAGGCGGTATGGCCGCACGGCGGCGGCCGGGGCACGGCGGCCGGGCACGCGGCGGCGGCCGGGGCATCACCTCCGGCGGCCGGGGCACGCGGCGGCCGGGCATCACCTCCGGCGGCGGCGGCCGGGCACGCGTGTGCCCCGGACAGCACTATGCCCCGGCCGCGTGGTGCGGCCGGGGCATTAGGTGGTGGTGCGGGCTAGCGGGCTAGATCCGGCGGGATCTCTAGCTCACCTCCGGTTAGCGCCACTAGGGCACGGTCTATGAGGGCTAGGACGCGCGCTTTCACGGCACTAGACCGGTCATGTCCGCGCCCATGGCGGAGAGTGAGTTAAGTACCTCCGTGGCCACGGTGAGCGTGCGGACCGCGCGGCGGTAGTCATCTACCGCCAGCTCCAGCTCCTCCGGCATCTCCCGCACGGCCGCCGCCGCTAGGCGGGCGGCGGCCGGCTCACTCATCCCCGGCCGGGTGATGCCCGCACGGGTGAGCGCTTCCCGCACTTCCCGCACCACTTCCCGGAACGGGATGGCGCCACCACTCACGGTGTGCACGCACGGGTTACCCCCCGCGCATGCCTCACACCGCACGCACGGGCCGCTAGGCGTAGTCATGATGGCGTTCCCCTCCCCTACCGTGCCCCGGCCCTACGCCGCGCGCCGTGCGGCGCTACGCGCGGCGGCGGCGGCCGTGCGCTTACATGCCGGGCACCACGTGGCGCGGCCGGCGCGGCTACCGGCCGCATCTCCGGCACGCGTGTTCTCCACGGTGCCCACGGTGCCGTGGTCATTACACCGCACTAGCCACGCGGCACGCTCCGCCGTGGCGTCCGTGGTCTTAAGGAGGTCATAGCCACCATGGGGCCACCGCACCGTGTAGCCGGCCACGGCCACGCCACGGTAGGACGTAGGCGCGGCCGGCGCGGCGGCCGTGCTCTTACGCGTGGCCACTTCCGTGCCCTTACGCGCGGTGGTGGTGGTGCTCTTACGTGCGGTGGTGGTGGCCATGGTGGCGTTCCCCTTACGTGTGGTGGTGGTGGTGGCGGCCGTGCTCTTACGCGTGGTGGTGGTGGTGCGTGCCATGTGTCCGTGTCTCCCGTGTTCCGTGTCCGTGCCGTGCTTACGCCATAAGACTATGTCGCGTTTTCGCTGGTTGGACCGCTTTTCCGCACCTTTTTTCGTAACGGGCACGGTGAGTGATGTCACACGGTGACCGAACGACTGCGGGCAAGGCGATCGGCGATGCGTGCCCGTTCACGCGAGGTGAGCATGGTCACATCACGGCCATGGTGCCCGGCCGACTAGGCGCCAGCTGTGGCCGAGCCCGTGAGCCGTCCGCGCCGAGGCACCCGCACGGACACCCCCGACAGCCCTCGGCGCCAGGGAGGGCCGACGTGCGACGACGTGGGGGGGTACCCCCTCGTCGGCGGAAGTGGCGCGGGCGGTCCCCGTCCGCGCGCAATGCCGGCCAGGTTTTGCCCGAAAAGCCGGGTCGTGCCGAGCCGCGCCGACGCCGATTCGGCCCGGGCGCCGATTTCATCGCCGATTATGCGCCGAAACCGCCGATTCGGCGCTAGGACAGCAGGCGCTCGGCGCTGCCCGGCGCGGTCGAGTGCTCCACGCGGAGCGGCTGGCGGGCGGCCGGGGTCAGGCCGAACTCGCGCGCCCACTGGCGCACCTCGGCCCCGGCGTCGCGGGCCATGCCGACCGCCGGGTTCTTCCGCACGATGCCGTCGCGGTCCTTCAGCATCAGCCCGGCCCGGCTGACGATCTCGGTCGCCACGCGGAACCGGGCGACCGCCTCGCAGTAGCACGCCAGCGCCGTGGCGTCGGCCGCCTTGACGGTGCCCATCACGATCAGGTCGGGCACCAGCCGCGCCCATTCCTCGGCGGCGGAGGCGCTCAGCCAGTCCGGGGGCTCGGGCAGCAGTTCCCGCGGCTTGGGCTCCTGGCGGTTGATCCGCGACGGCCGGGACTCGCCGCGCAGCAGCCGCAGGTTGGTCGGCACCGGCTGGGGGCCTCTACGCCCCATTCGGCGCCGCCTTGTGCTTGTTGGCGTGCTCGGCGACGCGGCGGGGCAGGTCGGCGTGCACGGCGGCGGCGGTGGCCCGCGCGACGTCAAGGGTCTTGTCGCGGGCCGCGCTGAACAGCACCCGGTCGAGCACGACGAGCGGCGTGCGGATCGCGTCGGGGCTCATCGCGTGGAACACGCGCGGGTCGCCGCGCCCGTTGGACCGCGCCCGGCGCACCACCAGCCTGGCCGCCTCCGGGTGCATCCGCTGGAGGCCGACGCTGCGCTTGTCGTCATACCAGCGGCGCAGCCCGCCGTCGTAGCGGGTGTTGTCCTTCTGGTAGCGCAGCGGCAGGATCAGCCCGGCGGTGACCGGCGCGGCGCTGGCGCCGTACTGGATCGCCTGGATGATGTCGTCTTCGCTCGGCCCGTGCCACGGCATCCGGCGCGGGCCGGTCCGCTCGAGGAAAAGCGAGTACGGGAAGCCGCGCCGGGCGAAGACCATGCGGGCGCCGCCGGGGTTGACCGACGCCAGGTTGGCGCCGCACATCGCCGCGTTGGTCGACAGGGCCACGGCGGCGATGATGTCGGCGTACATCCCCAGGCCGCCCAGCTCGTGCATGGTGCGGGCCGCGACCCCGTAGGCGGTGGACACGTAGAACTGGACGATGTTGTCGTCCAGCTGGAGCACGGCCCAGTAGCCGCGCTGCTCGGCGAGCCGGGCGGCCCATTCCCGGCCGGGGAACGCGCCGAGGAACCCGCCCTCCTCGTACGGCTTGACGTCGGTCCAGTGCTCGCGCGCCCAGGTCTCGGCCCAGGCGCGCGGGTAGGCGGCGATCTCGTGCCCGTCGTCCTCGTACGCCCCCGCCTCGTCGTCGCGCACGACCCATACCGGGTCGGCGGTGACGCCGTGCAGGGCCGAGAGCCACCGGGCGGTGCGCCGCTCGTCCAGGCTCGGCCGGCCGCCGGAGACGACGCACGGCAGGATGCCCGCCAGGGCCTCAGTGCTTGTGACCGTAGCGGACATTGAGCACCCCCGGAATCTTCGCCAGCACGACCGGCCCGGCCTCCTCGGCCTCCCGGCGGCTGGCGAACACCAGCGTCAGGGTGAACCCGGCGCCCAGCAGCGCGGCCGTCTCCGGGTCGTCATCCAGCGGCTCTCCTTCGGGCGGGCTGGCCGCGTAGCCGTCGATGATCTCCTGCCAGTCGGCCAGGTCCAGCACCCCCTCGAACTCGGCGCCGATGCCGTCCAGCTCGGCCGCTAGCAGCGCGTAGTCCCACATCGTGTAATCGTGCGTGCGGTTGTCCGCGATGCGGAACGCCTTGACCTGCTCGGGCGTCAGGTTCGCCGCCACCACCACCGGCACCTCCGTTTCGGACAGCTGCCGGGCCGCCTGCCAGCGCACGTGCCCGGCGATGATCACCAGGTCCGGGTCGGCGACGATGGGCTGCTGCCAGCCGAACGCCTTGATCGACTTGGCGGTCTGGTCGACGGCCTTGGCGTTGATCCGGCGCGCGTTCTTCGGGTACGGCCGTAGGTTCGCCAGCGGCATGACGGTGACCGGCCCGAGCGGCGTGACGGCGGGCGCGGTCACGGACGCGCCAGTGCCCGCGCTGCCGCGGCCTGCGCCAGGGTGACCGCCAGGTGGCAGTCCGGGCACAGCGACACCATCATGGCCTCGTCCTCGTTGCCCGGCTCGACATGGTGCACCTCGTTGGCCAGCGACCCGCAGCGGCGGCAGCGGTACCCGTCGCGGTGCAGCACGCGCGCTCTTGTCGCTGGCCAACCGGGCGGCATCCGGCGGCCGCGCGCCCCCTCGGCCCAGCGCGCGGGCGGGTGAACCGGGCAGCCCCGACGCGGGTACGGGCAGCCCGGACGGCACGAGCTCGGCGCGCGGGTCGGCATGGCGCCAGTGTGCCCCGCGCCCGCCGCCAGCGGCAAGAGTGGGGCGCGGCTTGCCACCACGCGCGCCGCGCCCCGGACACGAAAGGGTTACCCGATTCGCACCACCAGTCGCAATCCTACTGGCCGCGGGGCGACACTGGGAGCATGCCACCAGCGCCGCCGTTCACCTGCCCCCGGTGCCAGCGCACCAGCCACCACCCCGACGACGCCGCTAACGGCTACTGCGGCAACTGCCACGCCTTCACCCGCGCCCAGCTCCGCATGCGGGTCTACGTCGCCGGGAAGATCGCCGCCGAGGAATGGGTCGGCTCGCCCGAGCTGGTCGAGGAGATCGGCGTGCGCCACCAGGCGATCGCTGAGGACGCCGACCGGGCCGGCCGCGTGTGGCTAGTCGAGATCTGGGACCCCGACGCGCCCGAGGCAGCCGCCTGCCTCCGGTTCGGCACCGACCGGGCCGGAATGGTCGAGCCGAGCCAGGTCAAGGTCTGGCCGTGGATGCAGTGACAGGAGAACCGGAGATGATCGCAAACGAGCCCCTCCCCGAGGGCCACACCGCCCGCGTCCTGGCCGCCGCACTGGAGGCCGCCGGGGCGCCGCGCTCCATCGTGCGCCGCGCCGAACGCGGCTACTACCACGACTACCTCTCGCCGCTGGCCATGCCCGAGCTGTCGCTCATCACCGAGCTGCGCCGCGCCGCCAAGCGCGACCCGGACAACGCCGTGGCGCTGCTGCTCGTCGCCCAGTCGGTCGCGGACGGCGAGCATGACGCCAGCAGCGCCGAGGGCGACGAATGGGCGCGGTCCCCCGAAGGCCAGGAGACGTGGCGCCAGTTCCGGGGGCGGCTGACATGAGCGAGCCCGCCGAGCCGTTCCAGCTCGACGGCGCCGCCAAGCCCGGCGCCCCGTTCACGTTCACTTTCCGGGGCCTCGGCTACGTGCTGCCGCCGGTCCAGTCCTGGCCCATCACCATCATGACGATGCTCTCCAACGGCCTGGTCGAGCAAGCCCTGGCCGACCTGCTCGGCGAGGAGCGCGCCCAGCGGCTCGCCGACGACGGGATGACCGTGGGGCACATGTCCGCGCTGATGGACGAGGCGTCGAAGCCCGACCGCTAGGGCGCCACGCCCCAGATGCCGCCGCCCGCAGCGGCCAGCACCGACCACGCGCAGCCGACCACGGCCTTGCTCGGCGTCCAGTCGTAGGACGGCGAGGTGTCGGTCACGTAGGGGAACGACCCGTCCGGCGCCTGGATCGCCAGCATGTCGGTGATCGTGGAGTACCACCGGGCCTGGTCGCCGACGGCGAGGAACGCCAGCGCCGCCGCCATGGTGCCCTCGGCCCAGATCGTCGGCACCGAGCCGGGATACTGCGGGTCGGCCGGCCGGATCGGCGCGTACCCGGCCCCGCCGTGCATCACGTGCCGGTAGGGCGCCAGCACCGCCGGGGCGGTGATCGCCACGGCACGGTCCGGGTGGCCGCTCTGCGCCGCCATGATCGCCGCCCACGTGTGGCAGTCCAGCGGGTCGGCGGTGTCCGGCCCGGTGTCTTTCATGCCCTGGTAGTAGCGGCCGTTCACCGCGTCCCACAGCGTGCCGTGGATCGCCGCCGCCAGCGTGTCCGCCTGCTGCTGCCAGGTGCCGCCGAGGACCTGCGCGGCCCGCGTCAGGCAGTGCCACGCGTCCAGGTTGTGCTCGGTCGACGCCCACGTCAGGTCTTGCGCCGGGTCGAACTGGCCGCCGCTGGTCGAGTCGTAGACGCCGGTCCCGCCCAGGTACAGGCCCGCCGTGGTGCCCGCCGCCGACATCATCGTGCCCAGGTAGGCCAGCGCGCGGCCCGCCGCCGCCGCCAGCACCGAACGGCGCGCGTACACCGGGGCCTGCCCGGCGAACTCGGCCGAGCAGAACGCGCCGATGTAGGCCAGCAGCGCGTCGGTGCAGATCGCGTGCGACCCGGTGCGGTAGGCGGGGTCGCCGAGCGACGGCGCGAGCTGCTGGCCCGAGAAGATGAACCCGCCGTCCGACGCCCCGCCCGCCGTCTGGAACCGCAGCAGCCCGGCCACCAGCTGGCCGGCCTGCGCGCGGTCGCCGCGGGCGATCGCCGCGAACAGGCACAGCGCCTGGTCGTAGGCGTAGGACTGGGTGACGAAATTCGACCCGAACCCAGGCTCCCCCGGCGCCACCAGGTAGGAGCGGACCGCGCCGGACAGCGGCGGCGCGTCGGCCAGCACCGCCCCGGTCGAGCGGCGCGTCAGCCGGTAGCCCTTGCGCCCCGCCAGCGAGTGCGTGAACGAGAACCGCCCGGCCGCCGTCGCGGTCTGCGACGACACCGGGTAGACCGCATCGGTCACCACGTAATGCTCGGCCGCGACGTCGGCGAACGCCGCCGCGCTCGGCCACTTCTCGCCCACCTGCGCATTGCCGTTCGCGGTGTCCAGCAGGCCGAAGAACCACTGACCCGCCTGGTCGGGCGCCACCGACGACAGGTCAACCGCCCACGTGCCCGTCCCGGCGTCCACCGGCTGCGGCGCGATGAACGGGTAGAACACGTCGGTCAGCTTGTACGCCTGCACGACGAGCCCGGCGCGCGGCGCGATCGCCAGGCCGCCGAACACCGTGCCCCGGAACGAGTCGGGCAGCGCCCCGACCGGGTTGGCCACCGTCACCGGGCACGGCGCCGACGGCTCGTCTGTGCCCAGCACCAGCGCGTAAGCGCCGGCCACCGGCCCGGTGTAGGACGCCTGCCAGTCGCTATCGGGCCGCAGCCACGACGCCGAGGTGGGCACCGCCAGCGGCCCCGCCTGGCTGGCGATGAAGCCCGCCGAGCGCGCCGCCATCGCCGACACCGCGCTCTGCACGCCGCCCGCGCCGCCCGCCCAGCTCACCAGGCCGCCCGCCGACGTTGCGACCGCGCCGTCCGGCGTGCCCGGCGGCGGCGTGTTCACGCCAGGGTCGCCCTGCGGGCCGCGCACCACCGTGGCGCCCGCCGGGGTCGACGGAATGGGCTGCTGGTCGGTCAGGTACACCGTGCCGCCCGCCGGGACGTCGACGCGGAACGCGGTGCGCGTCGCCCCCTCGATCGTCGGCTTGCACGTCCACCACCACGCCTGGTCGGTGCCCGGCTGCCCGGTGTTCGCCACCAGGTACAGCGGATCGCCGTCCGGGGTCACCGGGTTGCCGCCGCCGTCGATCACCGCGCCGACCGCCGCCAGGTAGACCGTGTCGTGCTGCGCGGTGAAGATCAGCGTGTCGACGCTCGGCGTGAAAGCCAGCTGTGACCCGGCCGGGAACCGGGCATCCGGCGCCGTGTCGGCGTCCCCCGCCGTGTCGACGCCCACCACGATGGAGCGGCCGAGCACCAGGCCCGTCAGGATGTACGGCGGCAGCGGGACCGGGGCCGGCGCCGCGAGGACGGTCACCGCGCTACGGCGTCAGCCGCACCGCGAGCAGCCACCACAGCGGCCCGGCAAGCAGGATCGCGGCCAGCAGCACGAGCAGGACGCCGATTACCCGCCACCGCGTCCAGCCCGGCCCGAGGATGAAGTCGCCGATGGCTTCGAAGCCCGTGGCGAGGCCGTCCGTGACGTCGGCGGCGAAGGCGCCGAGGGGGCCGAGGGTGACGCCGGGGGTGCCATCCGGCCCGGCGGCACGAGCCCCGGCGCGCTCGGCGGGACGGCGGCCCGGTGCCGAACCGGAGTCTCCGTGAACCGGCCCGACCCCGTGCGCGGCTGATGCCTGGCCTGGCTCTGCGCCGAGTGTCGTTTCGCGGCCATCGTTCGCCTCCATCGGCGGTCACCGTCCCCCGGTCGCATTCTGCACGCCGAGGCGTGCCCCCGGCAAGACCCTAGCGCTCAGAACGGCGGATCGTCGCCGTCTTCGGGCAGGTCAACGTCGGTGATGTCCCTCGGGTCTTCCTCGCCGTCGTCCGGAGCCTCGGCCACGCCCGCCGCCGCCAGCGCCTCACGGGCCTCGGCGAGCTGGGCCGCCGCGAGGGCCTCGCCGTGCAGCTGACGCGACGGCGGCGCCACCGGGACCGCCTCGGCGCGGGGCCGCTCGGCGAGCCGCTTGCGGGCCTCCGCCGCGCCACGGTGCGCCACGTCGGCCGCCACGTCGTCATCGAGCGTGTCCTGCACCGGCCGGGGCTGGTCCCACGGCGGCATCGGCGCGTCGCCGACGGACTCGTACCCGCCGGAGCCGCGCAGGCCCGCCGACCGGATCGCCGTCACCGGGTCCAGCCCGCGGGGCGGCATGCTCGGCGCCGACGGCGCCCACTTGCGCGCCCCGTCACGGGTCGCCAGCGCCGCCGAGACGTACCGGGCCGCGTTGTCGATCTTCCGCCCGCCGATGATGCGCAGCCGGACCCCTCGGGCCTGCTGCCGGTTCACCGTGAAGCCGTGCGCGGCGAGCATGATCACGATCCGCTGGTCAAGTTCGTCGTCGTCGTCCGGGTTGTTCGAATTACTCGAAATCCGGTCGTCGTCCGGGTCGCGCGCGCGCCCACGTGCGGGCGCGCGCGAGTCGACAACCCCGGCCGACGACTCTTTTGACTCTGACTCTGACTCTGTCTCTGACTTAGCATTGCCCGTCGCACTGCGACCTGCATTGCCCGTCGCATTGCGGCCCGTAGTGCGACCCGCAGTGCCCGACGCACTGCCATGCGCATGCGGATCGCTACGCGGACCGCTGGAGTTCCAGCGCTGCCGCGCCGCGCTCCGCGCCTGGTCCGCGCGCTTTTCCGCGTCGGCGCGGGTGCCGTTCCGCTTGACGTACGCGGGAACAGTCCAGCCCGTACCGTCTGATGACACGCGTGGCCGGATCAGCTTTTCGTCTTGAAGAAGGTCGGCAAGACGCCGTGCGGTTCTGATGCCGACTGGGTATGCAAGTGCTCCTAGTTGCTCAGTTGGCACGAATCCGTCGGTCAGTTCCTCGCGGCAGTAGCAGGCCATCATGAGGTACAGATAGGCCGCTGCCATCCCCTCGCTACCGGACGCCTGCACGAGGCGCCGCACCTTCGGGTCGCGGCCGAAGCCGACGTAGAGCGGGATGTAGATTTCGCCGAATGGCATCACGTCACCTCGGTAGGTTGTGGGGCGTACCCGGCTGCGGTGAGCAGCGGCATGACCTGGCGCAAGGGAAGCACCACCAGGGCATCGCCGACCGCCGTCTCGCCGCAGCCGGGCGGCAGGTAGACGACCAGCGCGATCTCGCCGTCACCCGCGTACTTGGCGGCCTGGGCGAGCCACTTGTGCGACCACCGCATCTCGGTCTTGACCTCGATGGCGGTGCCCGGCGTGCCGAGGATGTCGCGCCCCGGCCGCGAGTTCGGGGTCTTCTCCGCGTCAGGCCACCAGGGCCGAAGCCACGCGGCAACCCAGGCGGGCGCGGCGTTGCCCTTGTCCCGGCTCACCGCGCGTCCTTCGGCCTCTCCCGCTCCTCGGCGTCGAGCATCCCTTCGGGCATGGGCATCGCGCCGAGCAGCTCGGCGATGCGGTGCAGGTCCTCGGCGATCGACACCATGGCCATGCACGCGGCGGTCTCGGCGGCGGCCTTGCCCCGCTCGCCCATCCGGGCGGCCATCGCCCGCGCCGGGTCCTCGCCCTGGGCGATCGCGTAGAGCTCCACGTTCTTCGCGGCGTTGCGCGCCATCTCCAGCGGTGTCACGTTGCCTCCTGCTTTGGCCAGTCCAGCAGCCGTGCCAGCCACGGCCGGTCGAGCGCCATGAGCCGCAGCCCGGTCGCGGCGGCGAGGATGATCTGTTCACGGGCCACGGGCAGCCCGCGGGGGTTGCCCGACTGGCTCATCGGGCGTGATGACGGCTCGCGGAGGTCTTTCCACAGCACCCGCCAGGGCACGCCGGCCATGGAGGCGGCGGCGGCCGTCAGCAGCAGCCGCGCCTCCAGGTCGCGCTTGAACGCCGGGTGCATCGACTCGGGGCAGAAGCTCACCTCGAGTACGACGGTCAGGCCGACCATCATCCGCACCTGGCAGCAGTCGTGATCGCTCATACCGGCCTCTGTCCCGACCCGCCGCACCTGGCGGTGGGGTTGCGCGGGTCGTCGGTGCGGCGCATGTGCTGGCGCAGCCGCCCGTCCTTGGTGAGCGACTTCGTGACCCCGCACCAGCGGCACTTGGCGCGGCGCTTCCGCTCGCGGCTCATGTTTTCCTCACGGTCACGGCGTCATCGAACAGGTGGCCCGCGAAGTCGATCGAGACCAGGCCGGGCTGATCGCCGACCGCCTCCGTGACGTGGATCGCGGTGGGGGTGATCGCGGCCGCGACGTCGAGCCGGGCGCGGGTCACCGCCTCGTTGAGGTCCGCCGACGCCTTGTTGGCCTCGCGCTGGAGGTGCTCCTGGAACGCGAGGATCTGCTTGTCAGCGGCGTCGTAGGCGGCCTTGTCGGCGGCGGCCGCCCCGGCGGCGATCGCGGCGCGGACCTCCTTCAGCAGGCGGGTGAGATCTTGAATCGCGCCGTGCGCGTCGGCGAGCAGCTCGCGCAGCGCCGCCTCCGCCTCGGGTACCTGCTCGGCGCGGGCCCGGCGGCCCGTGCTCACCAGAAGCTCCCCACGTCGTGCAGGCCGGCCAGGTCGACCATCTCGTCGTCCACCGCGACGTCCAGCGCCACCAGGGCCTCGACCATGAGCGAGAACGCCCACGGGTCAATGCGGTGGCTCTCGCGCAGCGTGGGCGGGTCCTCGCCGCCGTTCTTGGCTTTGACCGCCTCGGCGGCCTCGTGGTACTGCCGTGCCCACTCCGCGCGGGAGCGGACCACGAACCACTGGCCCGGCCCGAAGCCGAAACCGTCGCTCATCGCTCACGCTCCGCCCTGGCCGTCTCGGACGGCATGTCGCCGTCGAACTGGACGGTGACCCAGCCGGTCCGCGCGTCGATCTGCACCAGGCGCGGCCGGATGGAGCTGAGAACCGCCTGGCGGGCACGGTGCACCGCGCCGTCGAACCCCTGCATCGCGACCGTCATCTCCCCGGCGAGGAACGTCTGGAAGCGCTGCACCTCGGCCTGCCCGGCGGCGAACGCGGCGCCGCGCGCGGTGTCGGCCGCCTCGGTGGCGGCCTGGCGGTGCTCGCTGATCAGGCCGCGCAGCTCGCTTAGCACGCCCTCGGCGCGCTGGATCTGGGCGCGCAGGTCATCGGCGACCCCGGCGGCGAGCAGCTCCCCGCCGATCGGGCCTGTGCCGTCGACCGTCTCGGCGCTGAGCGTGTCGTTCCCGCCGGGCGGGGTCCGCACGGCACGGTTCGAGCCGGTGCGCCTGGTGCCGCCCTCGCCGCCGTTCACTGGGGACCGCCCCCGTCCTGTTCCGGGTCGTCGCCGCCGTCGTCAAGGGGCAGCTCGGCGGGCATGTCGCGGAACGCCTCCTCGATCTCGTCTTCCAGGTCGAGCGGCAGCGTGGTCTGCCCCAGGCGGTGCTCCAGCGCGCGGCGGATCAGCCGCTCGGCCGCGGCGAGGTCCTCGGGCAGCACCACCTCGGCGCGGCGGATGCGGATGGTGGCCGCCTCCTCGCCGTTATCCTGGTCGATCGTGACGCGGCGGCAGTCCACGATCGCGATGACCGCCCGGTACTTCTTGGGGTCGGCGATCAGCTCGGCGGCGATGGTGTAGAGGCCGTTCTCGTCGCCCTTCGGGAGAACGGCGTTGGTCTTCACGGTGGGCATGGTGGTTACTCCTCGGGTGTCGGGTAGCCGAGCGCCAGGTTGACGGCCCGGACGGCGAGATGATGCGCCGCGACGAGCTGGCCGGAGCCGACGCCCGCGCCACGGGCGTAGGCGACGTTCACCGCCTTCTGGATCGCGGGCGGGACCAGCCGCCAGTGCGGCAGGCACATGAACAGGTGATCGGGGATGTCGTCGCGGGCGCAGGCCCGCACGGGGCAGTGGTGCGTCATCGGCGGTTGCCTCCTCGCCGATCGGGCCGCGCGGCGGGGAGCCAGGGGGTAGGGAGCACAGGAGAGGCTCGCCCGCCGCGCGGCGTCTGTCACGGCGGATCGCCGCCGTCGTCGGGGTCGTTGACGTCGTGGAGCATCTGGCGGGTGCGGGCCAGCAGCGAGCGGCGCAGCGCCCACAGCTCGCGGATCTCGCGGATCAGGTCGGCTACGTCCTGCTCGCGCAGCGCGGCCGGGTCGCCGTGGTGGAAGCACAGGTCGGCGCGCTGCTCGATGCCGGCCAGTTCGGCCTCACTCAGCTGGCGGGGCATCTCCATCGCCGCTCACCTCCCCGGCGGGCTCGGCGGTCCCGGCGTCCTGGCCGGGCTGCCCGGCGGGCGGCGGGCGCATCGGCTGGCCGCCTTCGGGCGGCGGCGGCTGGTCCTCGCCCCGGTCGGCGGCCCGAGCCGCGGCGATCTCCCGCAGGTGGATCAGCACGGCTTTCACCTCGTCAGGCATCAGGTGCCCGGTGCTGGTGATCGGCCGCCCGGCCCATATCGAGATCAGGGCCAGGCCCTCAGCCGCGCCGGTCACCCCCATGTCACGCAGCCCGGCGTGGATCTTGCCGAGCGCCTGCTTGCTCGGCGGCGGGGTGCCCGGCGGCGGCGTCGAGTCGGCCGGGGCCGGGGGCGGCGCCTGCGTGCCGAGCGGCGCGGCTACAGGCAGCCCGGCCCGCACGGCGGCCGAGCGCGGCGGCCGGGCGCGCGTGGTGGTCGAGGTGGAGGTGGCGGCCGAGCCGGGGGGCGGCGCGTCCGGGTCGGGCGCCTCGGCGGTGCCGCGCATCTCATCGGCGACCTCCTCGGCGAGCAGCGGCAGGCCGAGCAGCGCGTCAGCGGCGACCCACCGGCAGCCCTCGGCGGTGGCGCGGGCCACCAGCATGGATTTGGTCTGGGTGCGCCACTGGCCGTCGACCCGGCCGGGGTACAGGCCCGCGAGGCGTGCCCGCTCGGTGTCCCATACGACCTGCTGCCAGTCGTCGGAACCGGCGCGGCGCACCCGGACGATCGCGCGGGAGGCGGTCGACTCGTGCACGACGATCTCGTGGCCGTGGCGCAGCAGCAGCGCGCGGGCCGCGACCGCGTACAGGGCGACGGTGCCCCGGATGATGACGAACGCGCGGAGGCTGGCCATGGGGCCGAACTCAAGCTCCTGCCCGGCCAGCAGCACGGCCGTGACCTGGGCGACGGTGCCCTCGAAGTCGAGCACCCGCTTGGCCGGGTCGCGCTCGGCCGGGTTAGTCCAGACGCGCAGGTGATCGGGAATGAACGCGGTGGGGGCCAGGGAGCGGGCGATCCCGGCGGCGGCCTCGGCCTCCAGCGCCCAGGTGCGCAGGGACAGGTTGGCGCCGCCGTCATTGGCGGCGCTGTTTCGCGCGGCCATCAGGTTCGGTGTCCGTTCGTGGTGGTAATTGTGGTGGTGGTCATCGGGGTATCTCTTCCAGGTGTGTGCGGCGGAGGTGCTCGCGGATGGCTGCGGGCGTCACGCTGTCGTCAGCAGCGGGGCGCCCGCCCCGTTCCCTAGGGCGCATCACACGGCCTCCAGCTCGGCCGGGGCGAGCGTTCCGCCGATCCACGTATCCAGCTCGTCGCGGTGGTCGTACTGCCAGCGCAGGGACAGGAAGTAGTCCCACGTCGCGTCGGTCGTGCTGACCGGGCGGAACTCCCAGCAGTCCGAGCGGATCCAGACCACGCCGGTCCGGTGGACGCCGAGCCATTCCATGCGCCGCTCGTCCTCGGGCGCGGCGGGGTCCACGAAAACCTCGGCCTTGGTGTAGGCGCACGCCTGGATGGCGGACTCGGGCCAGATCTTCGAGCGCGTTGACTTCAGCTCGAGTAGCCAGCGGTCGGCGGGGATGTGCTCGCCGCCGAGGGTGAGCGCGGGCAGGTCGGCCACCAGGTCGACGGTGCCGCAGTAGCGGTGCGTGCGGTTCGCCACGACGAGCTCGGTGCCGTTCAGCAGCGGGACGGGCCGTACGACGCGCAGGAAGTCGCGGTAGGCGTCGATGTGCCCTTCCAGCTCCTCGGGCACCTCGGCGTCCAGGCCGTCGTTGAGCGCGGCGGCGATCTTGTGGATCTCGGTGCCGCGCTTGGCGGCCACGTCGAGGTCACGGCGGTGAGCGGTCAGCAGCCGGTTGTGGATCACCTCGTCGGGCAGTTCCGCCAGCTCATCCCAGCAGCTCACGGCCTCGTCGGCGGCGCAGCGGGCGGACCAGTTGACCAGGCCGGGCTTGGGCATGGTCTTGCCGAGGATGGTGGTCACGCCCGGCACCCACTGGCCGTCGACCTTGTAGCGGTGACCCTTGCCGTGCTCGTGGCGCGCGACGCTCATGTCGCGACCGCCCCCCTGCCGTTCCTGCACCTCCGGACGCTGACCGGAACGTCCCTCCGGTTCGACGGTAGGCCGCAGACGATTTCCAGACAATACCTAATGATTGGTTCACCGCACATTTTGGTATGCCCTCCGACCTGCACGGACGCCTGCCCGTGTGATTGCACGGGGCGTTTGCACGTGCGCGGCGTCACGGGCCTGCCGTGCCCGCCAGGAAGCGAAGAACTGACGGTCCTCCTCGCGGTCGTCGGCGCTTCGGCCAGGCGCCGCGGCGAACGCCTCGCGCAGCCGCTCACGGAACGCCGCCAGGCGCTCGGCGGGGATCATCCGGCACCGGCCAGCAGCTCGCCGGGCTCGTGCCCGTAGAAGCGCGCCAGGCGCCCGAGCATGTCCAGGCTGGGGATGGCGCGGCCGGCCTCCAGGTCGCGCAGCCACGCGACGGAGCAGCCGGTCCCGGCCCACACCTGCTCGCGGGTCAGCGCGGCGTCATAGCGCCACTGGCGCAGCATCAGGTAGTTGAAAAGCGGCCCGGTGTCGGGCACGGCGGCAGTCAAGACCCATCCTCCACGGATGATCGGTGACCGCACGGCCCGCAGCGCGGGGTGTACGCTGCGAGCCGGGCGGAGCCCAATGGGTGGGTCTCGGAGGTTTCACGCCTCCCGAGCGGGGCGTTCTCGGGCCTTTACCGACCGTCCGGTGGTCGTTCTCGGATCTTTAACGACCATCCGGCGGTCGGCCGGGGGTGTGTCTCGCGCCCCGGCAAGCGGTTAAACGTTCAGTTCTGCAACGTACGTCTGTGTATCGATCGGTGTCAACCCCTACGGTGCTGTACCGGGTGGCGCGTGCCCGTACGGCCGGGCACCACGGGGAGACACCCATCCCCCTCGCGTACGGCTGCACGCGGCCCGTAGGCGGCCGTGCGGGTGCCCCGGCGTCCGTGCGCCCGCCGGGGCCGCCACGGGGCCGCGTGCAGCCGCGCACAGCACACGGGCCGGGCGGCCCTGATCCGGCAGGGCGGCCCGGCCCGTGGCCTCCGCCAGGCTAGCGCGGGATGATCAGCAGCCGCTCGTCCGTCGGGACCGCCTTCGGGCCGGGTGTGCCCGGCAGCACCCGGATCGGGGTGACCACGGCGCGCTGCACGGCGCGCAGCCGCTCGGGCACCGTCATGTCGTCCCAGCCTTCCCCGGCGGGAAGCTGGCCGCCGTCGTCCTCCAGCGCGTCCAGCTCGTCCAGCTCCCGGCGGGCCGCGTCGATCATGGCCGCCGCCTCACCGGACAGTTCCGCGCACTTCTCGGCCCGCATGTGGCGCGCTAGCCGCTGGGCGGCGAACTCCGCGATCATGTCCTGCTGGTCGGCGATCAGCTCCTCCAGCTCCTCGCGCCGCCCGCTCGCGCGCGGCGCCTCGGCGGCGGCCGCGCGGGCGGCCGGGGAGCGCAGCCATTCCTCGACGGTGACCCGCAGCAGCTCCTCCACGGCGGCGGCGCTCACCGAGACGCCCCGGCACGGCGTGAGCATCGTCCCGTTGACCTTGCGCGGGCTGCGGCACCCGTACATCCGGCGCCCCTTGTAGCCGATCTCGCCGGTCAGCGTGTTCCCGCACTTGGCGCACCGCAGCAGCGGCCCGAACGGGTAGTAGACCAGGCTGGGCGTCCGCCCCCTGCTCCGCGCGGCGAAGATCCCCTTGAGCCGCTTCCACGTCTGCTCATCCAGCGGGCCGCCGCACTCCGCGAGCCCGATCTCCACGTCGCGGACCGTGATAATGCCGGCCGAGGCGGCGCGCTTCAGCGCGCTGCGGAACATCTTGACGTTGACCGGCGTGCCCGTGCTGTCGGTCATCGGCGGCAGCGCCTTGAACGCGGTCTCCACCCGGTGCTGGGGATCATCGAGCACCATCCTCGCCCCGGACGCGAGCCAGTCCGCGGCGCGCGGGTCGAGCACCCAGTCCCGGTCCGGGGCGCCGCCGGGGTCGCGGAACCCCAGCGGCGGCCCGCCGCCCGCGATGCGGCGCATGTTCCCGGTCAGCCGCACGACGGCCTGCGCGTCCACCGTGCGCTCGATGATCAGGTCACGCTCGAACTCGGCGATCACCGCGAGGATGCCGAAGAACAGCTTGCCCATCCCGGTGGGCTGCTCGGTGTCAATGCCCTGGTCGAGTATCCACAGGTAGCAGCCGCGCGACCGGAACAGCTCCATCGTGTCGTACAGGTTCTTCACCGACCGGCCGATCCGGTCGAGGCGGACGGCGGCGATCTTGTCGCCGGGCTCCATGTCGTTCATCAGCCGGTCCCACGCGGGCCGCTTAGCCTTCGACCCGCTCTGTCCCTTATCGACGTAGATCTGCCCCGCCGCGATCCCGGCGGCGATCAGCCGCTCTATCTGCACTTCCGGGTGCTGGTCGACGGTAGACACCCGCGCGTAGCCGCGCATGACGCCTACGGGCGCGGGGGATGCGGTGGCGGCGGGCGCGGTCATCTTCCTGGTGGCGCTCATTCGGGTAATGCCTTCCTGGGTGTGGTGGCACCGTAATTCGGGCTACCCGGAAGTATAGGTAATAACGACTCCGCATGGTTCCATGCGGGTTCGTTATTACCACTACCCCGGCGGAGATGTCCCTCGTTACGGGCTTTTTTCGTAGTAGTACTAGGACTAGCCTATACGGATGGCCCCGGACGCCATTTACCGGGCCGCACGAGAAAGGGAACCCGTGTTCACCACCGATGCCACCACATTCGGTCCCCCGCCATTCGGTAAGAGGGCCAAACGCCAGTGACCACGCCAACAGGAGGCGCCGCCATGGGCAAGCAGGGACCGCCGACGTCACTACGGTTCACCTCCGGGTCGGACCTGCTCAGCTGGTATGAGCACTACGCCGACCGGCTGGGCGTAAGCGTTAACGCGGCCCTGCTGAGAGGGCTGGAAGCACACCGCAATTCCGTCGACGGGACGGAATTGGATTACCCCGAAAGGATCTCCGATGACCACCGCCAAGAACCCGCAGAAGTCACCACAAGCCGCCTACGGACGCGGTGACGGCGACCCGGTTACGCAATTCGCGGCGATCGTGTGGAAGGGGGGGCACGCGGAAAACATCCGCAAGCTGTGGTTCAACGACCCGGTGGAGGCCCTCGCTGCGGCGGTGGAGTACCTGAAAAAGGGGTACCAGGCGCGGCTGTCGGACGGCACCGTGGCCCACTTCGCCGAGATCGACAAGGTGCCGGTCGGCCCGCCGTCCGTGGTCCCGTTGAGCGGCGGCCCGTCATGATCCATAGCCAGCTCAACAAGGCGATCTCCCACGCGCTGGCGGACATGGTGGAGCGTTCCCAGGTGTGGGACGCCGACCCGGAGCTGCTGCGCGTCTACGTGGCGGGCCGGGTCGT
>DATBBI010000501.1:0-6035 GCA_036271115.1 Trebonia sp. | reverse complement strand
GAGCGCCTGCACCACGGGGTCGACCGCCTTGGTGTGCAACGGGATGTCGAAGAAGTACGGCGCCGCGCCGCCGGTCACGTAGCCGACGCCGAGCAGCAGCACGTACGTCGAGGACTGCACGACGATCAGGCAGACGATCTGGTGGATGAGGTCGCGGCTGGTGACGATGCCGTACAGGCCGACCACGACCACCCAGGCCACGACAAGGAACGGGAAGATACCCATCAGGCGCTCCGCAGCAGGGTCTGGTCGAGCAGCTCGCCGACGATCAGCACGAACGCGGCGGCCACCTCGATGCCGACGAAGAAGCTGATCAGCGCGATCGTCCCCGACGAGCTGACCGCGCCGGGGATCGTGCCGAGCGGCAGGTAGTTGTACAGGTAGGGCAGGTTCATCGCGATCGCGGCGAGGCCGATGGCGGCGAACCCGCCGGCGCCGACCGCCTCGACCGCGTCCAGCAGCGCGTCCGGGCTGAGCCTGCGGAAGCTGAGGAACTCGCCGGCCAGGTAGATGAGGAGGAACGCGCTCGCCAGGATCACGCCGCCCTGGAAGCCGCCGGACGGGCTGGCCTGCGCGTGCGAGGCCAGCCACCAGCCGAGGACGGCCGTCGGGCCGACCATCAGCAGCGCGGCTACCCGGACGGCGCTGCTGCTCGGCGGGACGGTCCTGGAATCCGCTTCGTCGGTCGGCTCGGTCTCGCGCTCCTCGCGCAGCTTCCTGAGCACGACGCTCATCCCGGCCGCGGCGGCGAACAGGATGAACTCCTCGCCGACGGTGTCGAAGCCGCGGTATTCGAAGTTGATGGCTGAGACGACGCCGGTGGCGTTCGTCTGCTGGACGGCCACCCGGAGGATCTCCTGGCCGTACGGGCCGGGGTAGCCGCCGAAGCCGGGCAGGCCGGCGAACGCCCACAGGTAGCAGGCGACGAGCCCGGCGGCGGCCACGGCGAAGAACCAGAGGCGCTGCCTGGGCGTCACCGCTCTCGCTTCCTGTCCGGCTTGCTCACCTTGGCGATCGCGAGCAGCAGGATGATCGGCAGCACGATGGCGCCGACCGTGAGCTCGGACAGCGTCACGTCCGGCGCCTGGAAGACCAGGAACAAGATCGCCAGCAGCATGCCGTAGACGCTGAGCGCGAGGACCTGGCGGACCCGCGTCCTGGTGCGGACCACGACCGTCGCACCGGCCGCGACCAGGACGAGGACGGTGACCTGGAGGGTGTTCATCAGCCCGGCCGGGATCATCGCGGCTCCTTCATCTTCGTCCGCTGGCCGTCCTGATGTGGCAGGCGCCAGTCGCCGCGGTCGCGGACGCGCATCGCGCGGATCGTCGCGTGCGACAGGAACGGGGCCGCGACGATCATGAAGAACAGCGCGACGACGGTCTCGCCGGTGTTCTCGTCCAGGCCTTCCCTGACGAAGATCGCGAGCGTCACGAACACCGGCGCCACGACGGCGGCGGGCGTGACGTAATGCAGCCTGGCGTAGGCGTCGGGCATGACCGCCACGCCGAGCGCGGCGGCCGCGACCGTCAGCGCGGCCAGGCCGAGCAGCACGTCGACGACGACGTCCCTGATCACAGCCATCGCTCCAGGGCGCGGACGTACACCAGGCCGCTGCCGTACAGCAGCACGGCCAGCAGCACCGGCAGCTCGAACAGGCTCGGCCGCTTGAACCCCTCGGCGAGCAGCGCGAGGATCATCACCGCGACCGCGGTGATGAACTGGTAGCCGACCACGGCGTCGGCGTCCGTGCCGCGGACGATGGTCACAACCGCCGGGACCATGACGATCAGCATCGCGATCGCGGCGACCACGAACGCGGTCACCGGTCCCTCACCAGCTCGTGGACGACCATGACGTCGCGTTCTGCGTCCATGCCGAGGACGAATGCGTTGGGCGCGAGGCTGTACGCGCCGGTGAGCAGGACGCGGCGGGTCACGCCGAGCGGCGTACCGTCCCCGTAACGGACGGGCAGTTCCCTGAAGCCGCCGCGCGGCGGCTGCCGCGTGACCAGCGTCCTGGCGAGTGCGGCGAAGACGGTCCACGTGTCGTGGGCCACCTCGCCGGGCAGGCGGAACGCCCTGGCGAGCCAGCCGGCCCTGATCTCGAGCCTGATAGCGGCCTGGTGGCTGGCGATCTCTGCGGCCAGCGCGGCGAGGGCGGCGGCGCCCGCGCCGGCCAGCAGCTCGTCGGACTGCAGCGAGTCGTCGACCGCGACCCACAGCGCCATCAGGAGCACCCACCAGGCGAACCAAGTGGCCGCGCGGTGCCGCGCCGTCGGCGCGGGGTGGCCTGTCCTGCCGCGCCGTCGCGGCTCGCCCGCGAGGGGACCGGCCGGCTGAGGTTGCTGTGCGCTCTCTTCCGCCATGGGCACGCGTCTTCCCCCCGCGGTTGGGGGCAAACGCTTCGCGTGCCTGCGGCGGGTGCCCGCGACGGGTAGCGGGCGGCGAGAGCCTTGGCTACGCCACTCCTGCCTTCGCCTCGTAAGGCATCTGCTCGCCCGCCTCGACGGCCACCAGAAGGCGGTTCTCCGCCGGCGGGAGCGGGCATGTCGCGAACTCGGTGTACGCGCAGGGCAGGTTGGTCGCCCGGTTGAAGTCCAGGATGACCGTGCCGTCCGCGCCGGGCGCCGCCACCCGCAGCGACCGGTTGGCGGGGTAGGTCGTGACGCCGCTGGTCGCGTCGGTGAACAGGATGTGCAGGCTGCCCGGGGTGTGGCCGTTGAACACGGTGAGCGCGAGCGGCTGCCCGCCGACCTCGAACTCGACGACGCCGGGCGCCGCGTACACGTGCTGGAGTCCTTCCACGACCGAGCCGACGATGACGTCCCTGGGCTCGTCAAAGGGCCGGTAGCGGCCGCGGATCACCCAGCGCGGGTCGGGCGCGTACGCGGGAGTGCCCCGGAAGCCGGTGCGCAGCGGGTTGTCCGGGTGGCGGGGGCGCAGGATGTCATTCCCGCCGCGCTTGGCCACCTCGTATACGCCGTCGGCGTCGTTGGGGAAGAGCCCGCCGCGTTCGGGGATCTGGCCGAAGTGGTACCGGCCGGTGATGCGGGCGCCGTCCAGCGTCAGTTCCTCGCCGGGGGCGAGGAGCACTGAGATGCCGTCGCCGTCGGCAGCCCACTCCCCTGGCGCGTCGGGGAACCGGGTCGGGGTCGCGGTGAGCCAGTTGATGCTGGTGATCGCCAGAAACCCGTCCGGCGCTGCGAGCCGGTCCTCGTGCTGCTTGTGCCACGTGTCCCAGTCGGCCGCGAAGTCCTCGCCTGCCTGAATGTCCAGAGCACTCATAGTGGCGCCAGCATCGAGGCAAGCCGCCGTATTCCCCGGGAAAAAGAATCGTTGTACGATATAACTTGGTCATGCATTCGTCCGCGCCTTGGCAGGTGATGGAGTTGAGGCAGATGAGATTCCGCGCGCTCATCGCGCTGGACCCCGCGGGGACGCGTTCCGCGCCTCCCTCGCGACCATCGTGGGCGCCCGCGCGTCGCTACCTGAACCACACTCACGCGCTGATGGTCGAGGCGCCCCCCCTCCGCAGTCCTGGCGGCAGCCGGATCTTCCCCGCCGAGATCTGCTGGGATGACGAAGAGCCGCTGTACCCCGGCGACCACGCCGAGGTGACGATCACGGTGATCGATGACGAGGTATCCGAATTCCTCGACGGCGGACAGCGGATCACTCTCTGGGCGGGTGGCGACGTGGGCCACGGCACCATCACCCGGAGGGTCTTCACCGAGTACGGCCCCTACTGATCGCGGCCCGGCCCGGCCCGGCAGGAGGCCGGAGTAAGGCGCCGGCTGTGCGGAATACGGCCGGAATTGGCCGGTAACATTCGCGACCGTTTGCGGATCACCGGGGCGGGTAGTGGGAAGCAGCGTGCAGGAGGTGACCGAGTATCCGTCCGGAAGCGCGGCGGAGGTGAGGATGGCTGAGTCGCCGGCGACGTCCGGGCCCGTCAGGCATGTCGGGTTCTTCTACCGGACCGCGAAGGAGTACGCGACCACGGTGGCGGCGTTCCTCGGCGACGGCGTGGCCGCGGGCGAGCCCGCCTTCGCAGCACTGCCTGCGGGTCAGCTGGGCCGCGTGGCAGACGCGCTCGGTGCCGACGCCCGGCGCGTGGAGTTCGCGGACATGACGGAGCTGGGGCGCAATCCGGGGCGGATCATCCCCCGTGTCCAGGCGTTCATCGACCTGCACGGCGGGCAGCACGTCCGATACGTGGGCGAGCCGATCTGGGCCTCCCGCAGCAGGGCCGAACTGCAGGAGGCGACCAGGCATGAGGCACTCGTCAACCTCGCGTTCGCCGGCGCGGACGCGGAGATCCTGTGCCCCTATGACAGCACGCGGCTCGGCCAGGCGGTCATCGCCGAGGCCAGGCAGACCCATCCGCTGCTGCTGTCCGGCGGTGACGAGGGAACGAGCCCGGAGTACTCAGGACCGTTCGGCCTCCCGTCCAGCTGCACCGCCCCGCTGCCCGCCTGGCCGGACACCGCCATGATCCACACGTACCGGAGCGACTTGTCGCAGGTCAGGGCCTTGGTGTTGAAGAGCGCCAGGGAGGCGGGCCTCCCCGATGAGCGGGCCGGCGACCTCGTGCTCGCCGTCAGCGAGGTCGCGGCGAACACGCTGCGCCACACCCCGTCCCCTGGCACGCTGGTCATCTGGCACGACTCGCACGAGATCGTCTGCGAGATCCACGACGACGGCGTCATCACCGACCCGCTCGCCGGCCGTCGCAGGCCCGCACCGGCCGCGTTGGGCGGGCACGGCCTCTGGCTCGTGCACCAGGTCTGCGACCTGGTGGAGCTCCGCTCGGACAACACCGGTACCACCGTTCGCATGCACATGGCGATCCGGTCGCGGCGGCCGCTGAGCTGAGCGGCGTCAGCGGCCGCGTTCATGTGGTAAAACTCGGGTGTGGACCTGCTCACGACGTCTGTCGCGACGGTCGAGTCGGACAGCGAGCCGTACACGCTGGTAGAGCTCACCGGAGAAGCTGACGTGACCAACAGCGACGCGCTGCGCGAGGTGCTGGACACCGAGGTGGCGAAGCAGCCGCGCACGATGATCATCGACCTGTCCGGGTTGCGCTTCATGGACTCGTCGGCGCTTCATGTCATCTTGCGCGCCAACCGGGTGATGGACCGCCAGGGCGGCGTGCTCGCCCTCGCGTCGCCGCGTGAGCCGGTGGCGAAGATGCTCCGGCTGACCGCCGCTGACCAGCTCATTCCCGTGTATCCCAGCGTGAGCGAGGCCACCGCGGGATAGCCGGGCGCCAAAAAAGCCGGCAAGCCCTTGTTTAGCGCGGTTCCGGCTGGGATATAGTTCCACTCAGTGGTGCCTACGACGCAGGCACGTTCCACGCCAGTTATCGGCGTGCGTGCTCGCGCGGCCCACTATTTTTTTGACCGCAGGCCTCCCGAGGGCACGCCGTGATGGCTCCCCCCGACGAGGAGGCTTCTCCATGAAGATCGCCCTGGTAGCCCAGCACACGACGTCGCTCGCCGAAGACGCCAGGCTGCGCGAACTGAGCTCGAGCCTTGCCGGCAAGGGCCATCGCGTCACCGTCTATGCGAGGAAGGACGGCGCCGCGCAGCCGGCCAAGGCCGATCTTGACCCGGGCGTTCAGGTCGAGTTCATCGGCCCGGGCGGCAGGCAGGCGAGCGACGAGTCGCAACTGCTCGCCCAGGTGCCCGCGTTCAGCCAGCCGCTGCACGAGCAGTGGCGCCACGAGCTCCCCGACGTTGTGCACGCGCTGCGGTGGACCAGCGGCCTCGCCGCGCTCGCCGCCGCCCGCGACCTGCGCATCCCGGTCGTCCAGTCGTTCGACTCCCTTGGCGTCGCGGAGCGCAGGCACCACGTGCTGCCGGTCAGCGTCGGCACCGAGCGGATCCGGCTCGAGCCCGCGATCGGCCGCAGCGTCAACGCCGTGGTGGCCGGAAGCTCCGACGAGAAGTCGGACCTGACCAGGCTCGGCGTCCCGCGCCGGTCGATCAAGGTGGTGCCCTGCGGCGTGGACACCGACGAGTTCAGCCC
>DATBBI010000500.1:0-2963 GCA_036271115.1 Trebonia sp. | reverse complement strand
TCCGGCACGGCGAACTCGGTCCGTGAGATCGTCAAGGAACGCGACATCTTCGAGCGAGAACGCATGGCCGGGCTGTCCACCGGCGCCTACCTGTTCTCCAAGGTGTTCGTGCTCGGGTTCGTCAGCGTGCTGCAGACGCTGCTCATCGTCGTCATCGGCCTCCTCGGCCGGAGCATGCCGGCGCACGGCGCGGTGATCCAGTCGGCGTTCGTGGAGATCCTCGTCGCGACCGCCGTGCTGTGCCTGGTCTCGATGCTGGTCGGCCTGATGGTCTCCGCCCTGGTCACCAAGGGCGAGCAGACCATGCCCGCGCTGGTGGTGATCACCATGGTCCAGGTGGTGCTGGCCGGCGTCGTGTTCCCGCTGACGGGCGCGATCGGCTGGGTCTCCGACATCGCCCCGGCCCGCTGGGGGATGGGCGCACTCGCCTCGACGGTCAACCTGAACGTGATCGGCGGGCCGGGCGTCAAGCCCGACGCCCTGTGGACGCACTCCGCCGCCCAGTGGGCGACCGACATGGGCGTGCTCGTGGGCATCGGCGTGATCTGCCTGATCGTGGCTCAATGGCGGCTCGCCAGGATCGGCCCGGGACACCGCAAGTAACCGGCCGAGCGACGGGGGAACAGGGCCGGCAGGCCCGGCCTTGTAGTAGTCCGTGAAGGCCCGCCTGTCCGCGAAGCTCGTCGTTGGCGCCGTCTTCGTCGCGTCCATGTTCCTCAACATCATGGACGCGACGGTCGTCAACGTGGCGCTGCCGACGCTGAGCAGGTACTTCGCGGTACCGGTGGCGTCGGTGAGCGGGGTGGTCACCGCGTACCTGGTGACGCTCGCGGTGGCGATGCCCGTGTCCGGCTGGGTGGGGGACCGGTTCGGCGCACGCAGCGTGCTGCTCGGCTCCATCGGGCTGTTCACGGCCGCGTCCGCGCTGTGCGGGGTGGCGACCTCGCTGCCCGAGCTGGTGGTGTTCCGCGCGGTGCAGGGCGCCGGCGGCGGGCTGATGATCCCAGTCGGGATGGCGATGATGTTCCGCACGTACCCGCCCGCCGAGCGGATCAGGGCGAACCGGCTGCTGATCGTGCCGACGCTGATAGCGCCGGCGCTCGGGCCGGTGATCGGCGGCCTGCTGGTGGACGGGCTGTCCTGGCGGTGGATCTTCTACATCAACCTGCCGGTCGGGGCTGTCGCGCTCGTCTTCGGCGCGCTGTTCCTCCCGCGCGGCTCCGAGCATCCCCCCGGCCCCTTCGACCTGCCCGGGTTCCTGCTCGCCGGGACCGGCTTCCCGCTTTTCATGTTCGCGCTGTCGACCGGCGCGACCTCCGGCTGGGGCGCCGCGTCCGTACTCGCCACCGGCGTGGCCGGCCTGGTGCTGCTCGCCTTGTTCGTGCTGGTCGAGCTGCGCGCGGCCGCGCCCATGCTCCGGCTCAGGATCTACGCCAACCGCCTGTTCCGGGCGACGAACCTGCAGCTCACGTTCGCCGGCGCCGGCTTCGTCGGCACGCTGTTCCTGGTGCCGCTGCTGTTGCAGAACGGGCTCGGTTTCTCCGCCGTACACTCGGGTCTGTCGACGTTCCCCGAGGCCATCGGCGGGATGATCGGCGTGCAGGTGACCACCCGGCTGTATAAGCGGGTGGGGCCGCGGCGGCTGATGATCGCCGGGATGTGCGGCACGGTCGTGACCATCGGCGGGATGGCGTTCGCCGGTCCTGGCAACGCGGCCTGGCTGATCCCGGTGCTGATGTTTTTCACCGGCGGCTCGTTCGGGTTCGCCATGGCACCCTCGCAGGCGGCCGCCCTGGCCACCGTGTCCGCGGCGGAAACCGGCCATGCCTCGACCCTGCTGAACACGCTCAGGCAGGCGGGCGGCGCGGCCGGGGTCGCGCTGCTCGGCACCGTTGTCGGCGCGACTGGCGCGAGCTCGGCCGACCTGGCCGGATACCGGCTCGCGTTCCTCGCCGCGGCGGGCCTAATGGTGATCGGCGCGGGATTCTCAAGCCTGGTCAGCGACGTCGACGCGGCGCCGACGATGGCGGAAGCCGTTACGCTAGCGGCGTGACAACGGCCGACGGTACCGCCCTCTCCAACGCCCTCGCGCGCGCCATGCTCAGCCGTTTCCCGCTCATCGACGGGCACAACGACCTGCCCTGGGCGATCAGGGAGAACATCGGGGACCTGGACGCGGTCGACCTGACGCAGCGGGTCGGCAAGACGCACACCGACATTCCCCGCCTAGTGGAGGGCGGGGTGGGCGGCCAGTTCTGGTCGGTCTACGTCCCGGCTCGGCTGGCTGGCGACAGCGCGGTAATCGCGGTACTCGAGCAGATCGACCTGGCCCACCGGATGATCCGTCGCTACCCGTCGCGGTTCGCGCTGGCGCTGACCGCGGACGACGTGGCGCAGGCGTTCGCGGCCGGCCGGATCGCCTCGCTGCTCGGCGCCGAGGGCGGCCACAGCATCGGCGGTTCGCTGGGCGTGCTGCGCGCCCTGTACGCGCTCGGCGTCCGGTACATGACGCTGACGCACAACAGCAACGTCGGCTGGGCCGACTCCGCGACCGACGTCCCCGACACCGGCGGGCTCAGCGACTTCGGCCGCGAGGTCGTGGCGGAGATGCAGCGGCTCGGCGTGCTCGTTGACCTCTCGCACGTGTCGCCGGCCACGATGCACGCCGCCCTCGACGTGGCGCGGGCACCGGTGATCTTCTCGCACTCCTCGGCGCGCAGGCTGGTCGACAACCCGCGCAACGTGCCCGACGACGTGCTGCGCCGGCTCGCGGCCAACGGCGGCGTGTGCATGGTCACGTTCGTGCCGTTCTTCGTCTCCACGGCCTGCAACGACTGGTTCCAGGGGCTGTCCGCGGAGGTGAGCCGCCGCGGCGAGAACCCGGCGAACCTGGCCGCGGTGTTCAGCGTCATGCCCGAGTGGGAGCGGGAGCACCCGGCGCCATCCGCGACGCTGACGGAGGT
>DATBBI010000499.1:0-1552 GCA_036271115.1 Trebonia sp. | reverse complement strand
GTCGCGGACACAGATCCGCAGGTCGCCGTCGCGGGCAGCCACCTCCACGTCGGCGCCGGAGGCGTGCGCGTGCTTGGCGGTGTTGGTCAGCGCCTCGGAGACCGCGTAGTAGGCAGCGATCTCGACCGGCTCGGGCAGCCGTTCCGCCACGCTGATGTCGAGGCTGACCGGGACGGCGGAGCGGCGGGCCAGCGCCTCCAGCGCCGGGCGCAGCCCGCCTACGGTGAGGATCGCCGGGTGGATGCCGTGGGCGATCTCGCGCAGCTCGTCCAGAACTTCGGTCACCTCGGTGACGGCGCCCTTCAGCCGGCCCGCCAGCTCGCCTGCCCCGGGCGCGGCCTCCTGCATCTGCTGCAGGTGCAGGGCCAGGGAGACTAGGCGCTGCTGCGCTCCGTCGTGCAGATCACGCTCGATCCGTCGGCGCGTCCGGTCGGCGGTGGCCACGATCCGCGCCCGCGAGGCGTTGAGCGCGGCCTGGGCCTCGGCGTTGACGAGGGCGGTGACGATCAGCTCGGTAAAGGCCGCTAGGCGCCCCTTAATGTCCGCGGAAAGCGGCTCTTCCCGCGTGGACGCCACGCTCATGACGCCCCACAGTCGGCCCTCGACGCTGATCGGCACCCCGACGGCCGAACGGAACCCCGAGTCGCGTTCGGCGTCAGCGGCATCGCCCGACGCGCCGGCATAGTCGTCGATCCGCTCCGGCCGGCCGGTCTGGAACACCAGCGTGTGCACGTTCCTCCCCCCGAAGTCCATCTGGAGGCCGACCGGAAGAACCCGGGCGGTGCCGGTCCTGGCCCAGACGCCGACGACCGTGGCCGCGCCGTCCGGGTCGTACCGGCTCATGACCGTGAAGTCCGCGCCCAGCAGCCGGCCGACCTCCTCGGCGACCGCGCCGAACACCTCCTCCGGGGGCGCCGCCCGGGCCACCAGCGTGGCCACCCGGCGCAGCGCCGCCTGCTCCTCGGCGAACCCGCGCAGCTCTACGCGCGCCTGCGCGTCGGCGACCGCGGTCGCGACCAGCTCGGTAAACCCGGCCATCCGCGCCTCGATGTCCGCGGGCAGCGGCTCGTCGCGCGTTGACGCCACGCCGATGACGCCCCACAGCCGGCCTTCCACGCTGATCGGCACGCCGACCGACGAGCGGTAACCCGCGGCGCGCCCGACGGCCCCCCACGCGCCGGAGTAGCCGTCGATCCGCGCCGGCCGACCGGTCTCGAACACCAGCGTGGTCGCGTTCCGCCCGCCGATCTTGTACCGGTCTCCTACGGAGACGGCCCCGGCGTCGCCGACCCTGCCGGACACCGCGACGATCGTCGCGACATCATCCGGGTCGTACCGGAGCATGTTGGTCTGGACGGTCCCCAGCAGCCGCCCGACCTCCTCGGCGACCGCGGCGAACACCTCCTCAGGGGGCGCTCCGCCTGCGACAAGGGTCGCCACCCGGCGCAGCGCCGCCTGCTCCTCGGCGAACCTGCGCAGCTCGGTACGCGCCTGCGCGTTGGCGACCGCGGTCGCGACCAGCTCGGTGAACCCGGCCAGCCGCGCCTCAGTG
>DATBBI010000498.1:0-3701 GCA_036271115.1 Trebonia sp. | reverse complement strand
AACCGCGCGATCGAAGTGCAGAACTTCCAGATCGACCAGGCCCGCCGCACCCTGGAAGAGCGCGCGCAGCAGCTGGCGATCTCCTCGCAGTACAAGTCGGAGTTCCTCGCCAACATGTCGCACGAGCTGCGCACGCCGCTGAACTCGCTGCTGGTGCTCGCCAAGCTGCTGTCGGAGAACCTGGACGGGAACCTGACGGTCAAGCAGGTCGAGTTCGCCAGGACCATCCACGAGGCAGGCGCGGACCTGCTGCAGATCATCAACGACATCCTCGACCTGTCCAAGGTCGAGGCGGGCAAGATGGAGGTGCACCCGGCGGCGATCGCGCTGGACACGCTGCTGGACTACGTGGACGCGACGTTCCGCCCGACGGCCGCGCAGAAGGGCCTGACGTTCGAGATCGAAGTGAACCCGGACGTGCCCACGCTGATCTACTCCGACGAGCAGCGGCTCCAGCAGATCCTGCGCAACCTGCTCTCCAACGCGGTGAAGTTCACCGCCGCCGGCGGGGTCACGCTGCGGGTCGCCCAGGCTGACCCGGCGATCAGGTTCGCCGGACCGCTCCGTGACGAGGCGTCGGTACTCGCGTTCGCCGTCACCGACACGGGCATCGGCATCGCCGAGCACAAGCTCGAGCTGATATTCGGCGCGTTCCAGCAGGCGGACGGCACCACCTCGCGCGGCTACGGCGGCACCGGCCTCGGCCTGTCGATCTCCAGGGACATCGCCAGGCTGCTCGGCGGCGAGATCCGCGCCACCAGCCGGCTCGGGCACGGCTCCACGTTCACCTTCTACCTGCCCTGTCGCCGGGTGGCGGGGGCCACCGGGGCCGCCTCCCTCATGTCCCAGTCGGGATCAGAATTTTCCCGAACGGTCCCGGCCGACTCAGTAACCGCTCTGGCTTCTACCGGGCGGGCGGTCAGCGCGGTCGCGGGCCTGGACGACGGGAGCTGCCAGGAAAACGATCCGCTGAGCGGAGCGAAGATCCTCATCGTCGACGACGACGTGCGGAACGTGTTCGCGCTGACCAGCGTGTTCGAGCGGTACGGAGCGCAGATCCGGTACGCGGAGGACGGCCGTCAGGGGATGGAAATCCTGGATCGCGAAGACGACATCGCGCTGGTATTGATGGATGTCATGATGCCGGAACTGGACGGGTACGCCACCACCGCGGCGATCCGGCGGCGTCCGGAGTTCGCCGATCTGCCGATCATCACGGTGACCGCGAAGGCCATGAAGGGTGACCGGGCGAAGTCGATCGCTTCCGGCGCATCCGAATACGTCACCAAGCCAGTGGATATATCTCATCTCATCGGCCTGATGCGCGGCTGGCTGGAACGTCGACCGCGGCAGGCAGGCCTGCCCCCGACTCATCCCCGGACCGAGGGGAGCGGCTGACGTGCCGCAAAAGGCAAAGATTCTGCTCGTCGACGACCGCGCCGAGAACCTGATCGCGCTCGAGGCCATCCTCTCCTCGCTGAATCAGGAACTAGTCCCGGTCCGCTCCGGCGAGGCGGCGCTGAAGGCGCTGCTATCCGACGAATTCGCCGTGATCCTGCTCGACGTGGTGATGCCGGGCATGGACGGCTTCGAGACCGCGGCGCACATCAAGCACCGGGCCCGCACGAACGACGTGCCGATCATCTTCCTCACGGCCGCGGGCGCGGAGCCCGACCACGCGTTCCGCGGCTACGCGGCCGGCGCGGTCGACTACATCGCCAAGCCGTTCGACCCGTGGGTACTGCGCGCCAAGGTGGCTGTCTTCGTGGACCTGTACGTGAAGAACCGCCAGCTGCGTGAGCAGTCCGAGCTGCTGCGGCTGCAGGCGGAGGGCTCCGCGGGCGGCCTGCTCGCCGAGCTGTCCCGGCGGCTGTCGGCGATCGAGGCCAGCGCCGCCGGGCTGGCCAGCGTGCCGACGGTGAAGACCGACGCCGCGCTGGCCGACGGCCTGGGGCAACTGGACCGGAGCATCGGCCGGCTCCGCGACACGCTGGACGCGCTCGGCGCCGACGACTAGCCGACCGGGTACGGCGCGTGGCCCGGCGGCCGCCACCCGTCCCCGGTATGCTCACGCACCACCTTCGCCGGCACGCCCGCGACCACGCACCGGTCGGGCACCTCGCCGCGCACCACGGAGCCCGCCGCGATCACCACGTTGCGCCCGATCCGCGCCCCTGGCAGCACGATCGCCCCGGCGCCCAGCCAGGACCCGGCCCCGATCGAGACCGCCCGGTTCACCGGCAGCTGGCGGCCGATGGGCACCTCGGGGTCGGAGTACCCGTGGTTCTGGTCGGTGATGTACACGTACGGCCCGGTCCACACGTCGTCGCCGATGTCGACGCTCTGGTGCGCCACGATGTGGCTGCCCCGGCCGATCACGCACCGGTCCCCGATGCGCAGCACCGGGTCGGGGCCGAGATCCTGGCCGGGGACGAGGCCCGCCGACATCGTGACAAGCGCGCCGATGAGCGTCCCGTCGCCGACCGTGATCCAGTGCTCGCCGTAAACCGACCCGGCGGGAAACGCCATGACCGAGCCGTCCCCGAACCGCCGGAACGCCCGCCCGGCGGGCGTTCCGGCGGTCACTATCCCGGCCCGCTGGAACTCCCGCCACCCCCAGTGCACCGCCCGCCACACCAGCGCGCGCCGCGCGTTCCTGACCCGCCCGGTGCCTGCCTTCCACGACATCACCAGGGCATTCTCTCGCGCCCGTCAACCGGCAGTCGCGACCTCGCCGCGGCCGATCCGGTTATTGTGGCGGCATGGGGTTGCTGGGGATCTGATCAAGACCGTGTCCGACGCGGTGACGGGCGGCCGACGGCGGGGCAGGGCACCCGCACGGGAGTCAGGGCGGCGAGGTGAGCGGCGGCCGCGGCCGTCCGGTGCGGATGCGGAGGTCTCGCCGGGCGAGTTCGGGCCGGACGCCACCACGGAGGTCGATCCGCATCGCATCGGGCCGGTACGGATGAGCTACTCGCCGCAACCGGACGGGGCCCCGGATCCCGGCGAGATCGTCTGGACCTGGGTGCCGTTCGAAGAGAACGACGGACGGGGCAAGGACCGGCCGGTGCTCGTGGTAGCCGTCGAATCGGCAGGCACGTTCCTGGCCGTGCAGCTAACCAGCAAGGACCACGACGGCGAGGGCGACTTTGTGTCCGTCGGCGCGGGCGGGTGGGACGGCGAGCACCGGCCGTCCTGGGTCAACCTGGACCGGGTGATCCGGGTGTGCGAGGGCGGGATGCGCCGAGAAGCGGCGGCCCTGCCGCGCGAGCCGTTCGAGCGGGTCACGCAGCGGCTGCATCAGCGCTACGGCTGGCGCTAAGGCCTCGGACTAGGCGAGGGGCAGGCGGGGCGCCCCGGCGGGAGGGGTCACCCCGGCCGGGGCCGCCGCGCGCCGCGCAGGGCCTACCGTGCGGCCGGGAGCGGTGCTTGCGGCAAGCTGGCCGCAGGCGCCGTCGATCTCCCGGCCGCGGGTGTCGCGGACGGTCACCGCGACGCCGTGCGCGGCGACGCGGCGAACGAACTCCTCCTGCACACCGGGCCGGGACGCGGTCCACTTCGAGCCCGGCGTCGGGTTGAGCGGGATCAGGTTCACGTGCACGAGGTGGCCGGCCAGCAGCGAGCCGAGCAGATCGGCGCGCCATGGCTGGTCGTTCACGTCCCTGATCAGCGCGTACTCGATCGAGACGCGCCGCCCGGTG
>DATBBI010000497.1:0-3341 GCA_036271115.1 Trebonia sp. | reverse complement strand
GTCATCGGGAGGCCTGGGTTGACCCACAATACGGGTGTGCCGTCCGGAACCGCCGACGGCGGTTCCGGATCCTCGAGCTCCGTTCCAGCCACCTGCAATCTGGCCAGGTCGGGCGGCCACTCATCCACTGGCACTGGCGGGTAAACCCGGATCTCCGCCGACCCCTGAGTGATCGTGATCCCCGGAAGCGCCGAAGCCCGTTCCCAGCCAGCCCCCCGCGCCCGCCGCACAACTTTCCGGATGCGCCCATCGGTCCAGGCGTGCACGGCGTCGGCCCACTCCCCGTCAGGATCAGTAACCCGCGGATCATCGAGAAACCGCAGGACAGCGCGAGCCGCTCCCTCAAGCGCATCGGTCCGCGCAGGCGGAGCCCCCCTCTCGACTCGCACGACCAACGGCAACGCGTACTGGGCTGCTTCATCCCTGCTATCCACGCCTAGACCCTATGACTCCGTAAGGCGGGGCCGCCGGGGGAGATTCTCCGCCGTGTTCCGAAGGACTGCGGCGGAAATCTCCCCCAAGGCCACGCCGCCCCCGGCTAACTGTCTAAGGACCTCAACCTCACGGTCGAGAGTGGGTTCCGCCTTGGACTTCCTGGTACCAAGCCACAGCCAGTAGGCCCCGCCGGCCAGCAGCACGGCGCACAAGGTCCAGCCGAGCGCCGTCGTGCCCATGCCGACGTACTTCAGCCCGGAGGCGAAGATCACGAAGGTGATGATCGGCCTGATGTACTTGTCCGGCGCCCGGGACGAGAGCAGGGAGCCGACGAACACGGCGGGCACGCTGCCGATGATGACCGCGGCGGTCAGCCCGAACTGCACGTGGCCGAACGCCAGCGCGCCCAGCGCCGCCGCGGCGGTGAGCGGGACCGCCTGCGTCAGGTCGGTTCCGACGAGCTGGCCCGCGGCGAGCATCGGGTAGGTGAACAGCAGCAGCACGATCATCAGCGAGCCAGAGCCGACCGAGGTCATGCCGACGATCAGGCCGCCGACGATGCCGATGGCGACCGAGGGGAGCGGCCGGACCCGGATTGCCTCAATCGCCCCGGTGCGCTGCTGGCCTGACCGCCGGTCCAGCCAGTAGCGCATCACCATCGCGCCGGTGCCGGCGAGCAGCGCCGCGCCGAGCGCGATCTCCACATTCTGCTGCGACGCGGAGCTGCCGCCGAGCACGTGCAGCAGGTACGCGCCGAGGAACGCCATCGGCACCGAGCCGAGGCACATCCAGCCGACCAGCCGGAAGTTGACGGTGCCCCGCTGAATGTGCACCGCGGAGCCCACCGGCCGCATCACCACGGCGGCGACCAGGTCGCTGGAGATCGCTGCGGCCGGCTTGACGTTGAAGAGCAGTATGAGCATCGGCGTCATCAGCGCGCCGCCGCCCGCTCCGGTCAGCCCGACCAGCAGCCCGACGATGGCGCTGCCAAGGATGATGTAGGGGTTGAGACCCATCAGGACTCCACTCCTGTCGCTCGGCCTTCCTACTTTCCTGATGGAGAATATATCTCTTGTAACCAGATTGTAAAAGTTGTAACGCCACCGCCTGCTCGGACGGCACCCGCACCCCCGTCCGAACTCCCCTCCGCCCGCCCGAACTCACCCCAAACGTGGTCGATGTGACATCCTCCACACTCTTTGGTGGTCGCTGCGACATCGACCACGTTCCCGGCGCGGGTGCTCTGGCGCTGCGGGCAGCGACCCGCCCGGCCAAAGGCGGTCGATGGTCCATCGACCGCGTTCCGCATGCCCGGGTGCCCGAGGCGCGCGGGGCGTTCGAGGCGCGCGGGGCGCTCGGGATTCCCGCGTTACGCGGGGACCGAGACCGGGGCGGCGGCTTCCGGGAGGGTCTCCGGGGATTGCAGGGCCTCGGAGTTGGCGGCGGCGAAGTCCGCGTACCTGCGGATCTCGAGCGCGCGGCGGCGCCGGCCCCAGCCGAGCAGGCCGCCCATGATGGCGGCCACCTCGGACGCCGCGCCGGTGCCCGCGTCCGGCGACTCGATCAGCAGCCTGATCCGGCGGGCGAGCACGTCTTCGATGTGCAGCGCGCCCTCGTGGGTGACGGCGTAGGCGACTTCGGCGCGCAGGTAGGGGTAGCCGTCGAGCAGTGGCATGCCCAGCGACCTGTTCGCGCCGATCAGGTCGAGCAGCTCGCAAGTCAGCGACCCGTACCGGCTGATCAGGTGCTGGACGGCGGCGAGCGGCAGCCCGTAGTCCTCGGCCAGCCGCCGGGCCGCGGCGCGGACCGCCGGAAAGCCGTCCGCGCCGAGCAGCGGCAGCTGATCGGTGACCGATGGCGGCGCCGGCCGCGACAAGCCCTCCACCGCCGCGTCCACCACGTCCCTGGCCATCAGCCGGTAGGTGGTGAACTTCCCGCCGGCGATCGTCGCGAGCCCGGGCAGCGGCACGTCCACGACGTGCTCCCGCGACAGTTTCGTGGTCGGGGTCTCGGCGGAGGCCGCCACGAGCGGCCGCAGGCCGGCGTAGACGCCAATGACATCCGCCCTGGTGAGCGGCTTGGCGAGGATCCGGTTGGCCGCCGTGAGGATGTAGTCGACATCCTCGCCGGTGGCGGTGGGCTCGTCCCGCTCGCCGGACCACTCGGTGTCGGTGGTGCCGACGATCCACCGCTCGCCCCACGGGATGAAGAACAGCACGCTCTTCTCGGCACGGACGATCATGCCAGCGTCGGCGTCGATGGCGGACCTGGGCATCACCAGGTGCACGCCCTTGGACATCCGCACCTCGTAACCGGCCGACACTCCGTCGAGCGAGCGCACCAGGTCGGTCCACACCCCGGCACACACCACCACCCGCTCCGCCAGGATGTCCACCGACCGGTCGGTTTCCTTGTCGAGCACCCGGGCGCCGATCACCGCCGACCCGTCTGGAGACCGCAGCAGCGACGTCGCGCTCGCCCTGGTCACCACGATCGCGCCGTGCGCCGCCGCGGTCCGCGCCACGGTGATCGTGTGCCGGGCGTCGTCCACCTGCGCGTCGTAGTAGACCATCGCGCCGGCCAGCCTGTCGGGGCGCAGCGCGGGCGCGCGGCGCAGCGCGCCGCGCGCATTGAGGTGCCGGTGGTGCGGGACGGGGCGCTTGCCGCCCTCCATCGCGTCGTAGATCACCAGGCCGGCGCTCACGTACGGCCGCTCCACGACCTTCCGGTACAGCGGGTACAGGAACGGCACCGGCCTGACCAGGTGCGGCGCGAGCCTGGTGACGAGCAGGTCGCGTTCCCGCAGCGCCTCCCGCACCAGCTTGAAGTCGCCCTGCTCCAGGTACCGCAGGCCGCCGTGGATCAGCTTGCTCGACCGGCTCGACGTGCCGGCGGCGAGGTCACGG
>DATBBI010000496.1:0-4116 GCA_036271115.1 Trebonia sp. | reverse complement strand
GAAGGGCCAAAAGTGATACGAAGATGGCGTATCGTCCAGGCCCAGCCAACTTCCCATCACTTCTGACCACTTTAGTGACCGATATGCCCGATTTATCCCCACGTAACTGATGGGGAGTTGGCCGCGGTGGCCGGTGCGGGGGCTAGTTGTGCCGCGACGTCCTCTTAGCTAGCCCCTCTCGGTGATCACGCCCCTGTACGGCTGATTCTCTACCACCACACCAGCCCCTCCCGCCGCTCGCGCCGCTACCGCAGGTTCTTGGGGCGCGGAACGTCGCGTCCCGAAGGCGGTCGATGGGCCATCGACGACACTCTTGGGTGGACGATGGCCCATCGACCACGTTCGCACCCGCTAGGGGTTAGAGCCGCTGCCACCAGTGGCGCTTGGGCTTCTTCTCGGTCGGGGTCGACGTCGGGGTCGAGGTTGGGGTCGAGGTTGGGGTCGAGGTCGAGGCCGGCGGCGGGTCGCTCAGGTGGGTCAGCAGGGCCTGGCCGCTGGGCGAGCCCAGGCCCGTGGTCGCATCCCAGCCGGGACCCGCGCTGTAGGCGCCGTTGTCGCCCTCGGTGATGTCGTTGAAGCCCTGGGCGGCGGCGCCCTCCGTTACGCCTCCGTAGATCTGCGGCTGGAGCAGGCCGAACTTCTTGCCCGTCGCCTGCGCGAGCCGGGCGATCAGGCCGGCCCAGAGCGGCGCCACAGCGCTCGTCCCGCCGATGGGCTGCTGCTTGCCGTCGACGACGACCAGGTAGCCGGTCACCGGGTCGGCGTTGCCCGCCACGTCGGGAACCCCGCGGCCGGTGCTGGTGCTGCCCGCGATCGTGGGCACGCCCACGTTCGCTTGCCAGGACGGGAGGGGGAACACGTCGCTGACGCCGCCGCCGCCGGCGCCCTCGTTGTTCGCGAGCTCGTTCCAGACCACCTCAGAGGTGATCGTGTTCGTGTTCAGGTCGCCGATCAGCTGGGTGCCGCCGCAAGCGAGCACGTGCGGGCTCGACGCCGGGAAGTCGACGTGCACCCCGCTGGTGCTGTTCGGGTCGTCGCTGCTGCCGTTGTCGCCGGCCGCCACCGTGACCGTCACGCCAAGCGCCGCCGCGTCCGCGAACACGCCGTCCATCGAGGTGCGGCTCTGCTCGGACCACTGGTCTTCTGACTGGCCCCAGCTGATCGAGACCACGATCGGGGGCGGCGTGGTGTGCACCGCCATGGCGATCGCGTTGATGAAGCCCTGGTCGGTGTTGTCCGCGAAGTAGACGAGCTGGGCCGCCTTCGGCGCGACCGCGCCGGCCACCTGGATGTCCAGCTCGACCTCGCCGTCCGCGGGCTGCCCTGGCGAGTTGGACGCGCCGTCGACGCTGACCGCGGTCACCGACGGCGTGGCGAGGCCGAGGCTGCTGAAGTACATGTCCAGGTCGCTCTGGGTGTAGCCGCCGCCGAGCTCGATGATCGCGATGGTCTGCCCGGTCCCGTCGGTGCCCGCAGGGAAGTCGTACAGGCTGGCGACCTGCACGGCGGTGAGCGGCACCGCCGCCGGGGCTGCCTCTGGCGTGACCGTTTCCGGGGTCACCGTTTCCGGGGTGACCGTTTCCGGGGTGACCGTCTCCGGCGTCACCGTCTCCGGCGTCACCGTCTCCGGTGTGACGGTGCGGCTGGCGGCGGCCGGGGTCAGCCGGCGGAACTGCGGGCGGGCGACCGGGCGGTCGTCGAGGCCCAGCACGGCGGTCACGATCCCGGCCAGGTTGGCGGGAACGGACAGGCCGCCGGACCGGTACCGGTGGGTCGCTTGCCCCGTGCCACCCAGCTGCGGGCTGGTGACGAGGGTCAGCGTCGTGCCGAACGCCGCGGACAGCGCGGCGATCGTCCCGCTCACCATCATGCGGCGCGACCCCTGGTGCGTGTCCGTCACGGTGAGCCCGAGTTCGGTCATGGTCGACGTGACGAGGGCGATGTCGTCAGTCTCGGCCCCGTACTGAGCGTCAAGCTCCTCGTGCGTCACCGTTTCCGGCCCGATGATTAGCGCGGCGGGCACTCGGGCACGTCGCCGCAGCACGAGCGTGACGGTGATCGTCTCGCTCTCGTTGAGCTGTCCGGCGGACTGGACGCTCGGTAGCTGCGTCCGTTCACTGCCTGGCAGCGGTACAAGGTCTGGCATAAGGTCCCTCCCCGTTGAGATGCACTGTCCTACGGGGATTGTGTCGCGTCTGGGGAGTCAGCACCTTACGTTCCGAAGCTATATTTTCCTGCTCTGACTGAGAGGTGCGTGTTATCGGGTCCAGGTGTCGCGCATTGCCCGCTCCTGTCCGCTACGCATGGTTACTTTTTTCATGAATTCATAATCGGACAGTAATCATAGGCAATGCCATGCAGGCTTACCGGCGAACTAACCGGCAGACTTTCAGCAGCGAAACGAGTTCAGAGCGCCACCGGGTTGAGGGATTCGAGCTTCGCCCGGACCTCGAACGCCTCTGGATGATGCAGGTCGGCCAGGATCGTCAGCGCCTCAGCCCAGACCAGGCGGGCCGCGCGGAGGTCACCGGTGGACACGTGGGTGTCGCCGAGGTGGGCGAGCGCCATCGCGAGGTTGAAGCGGCTGCCCATCTCCCGCTCGAGAGCGACGGCACGCAGGAAGCAGTCGGTCGCCTCGGCGTGGTCGCCGAGGCGCTGCCAGACGAAGCCCAGGGTGTCCCAGGTGCCGGCCTCGCCGGGGGAGTAGCCGATCGACCGGCACAGCTCGATCGCCTGCGTGCAGTGCGCGCGGGCCTGGCCGAGCTCCCCGAGGTGCGCGTTGTACCAGGCGGACCCGTTCAGCGCGCTGGCCCTGACGAGTTGCATGTACGGGTCGTCCTGCGCGGTCTCGGACAACCGGAGCGCCTCTTTGACCACCGCGAGCGCCTCCGCGTGCCGTCCCTGGAACTCAAAGGCCTGCCCCATGATCAGGTCCGTGCGTGCGAGCCCGTGCGTGTCGCCGAGCCGGCGGAACAGCTCCTGCGCCTCTGCCAGGCAGCGGTGCGCCTGCGCGTAGTCGCCGAGCATCACCTCGAACGTGCCGAGCCCGCGCAGCGCGTGCGCCTGGCCGAACTGGTCGCCGCACCGCCGGGCGGCCTCGAGCGCGGTGCGGTGCATCCGCGTGCCGTCGTGCCAGTGCCCGCACACGTCGAAGAAGGTCCACAGCACCACCGATAGCCGCCAGGCGTAGTCGTCGAATCCCTCCCTGGCGGCCAGGTCGATGATCTTGAGGAGCACCTGGTACTCGGCGCGCAGCCAGGCCAGCGCGAAAGGCTTGGCAGCGAACCCCTCCGGGGTCACGAGGGCGGGCGGCCTGCCGAGGTCCACGCGCTGCCGCCCGGGGTAGAGCACCCCGTGCGCCCGGCGCGCGGTGTGCAGGTAGTGGTCGAGCATGCGGTGGACGGCCTCGCGCCGCTCGCCGCCCTCGCGCAGCGCCGCCTGCTCGGCGGCGTAGGCGCGCAGCAGGTCGTGGAACCCGTACCGGCCGGGCACGCTCTCGATGATGAGGCTGGCCCTGGTCAGGTCGCGCAGCGCCGCGCGCGCCTCGGCGAGCGGCAGGCCGGCCAGGCTCGCCGCGGCGGGCGCGCTGATGTCCGGGCCGGGGTGCAGGCCGAGCAGGCGGAACATCCGCGCCGCCGCCTCCGGCAGGTGCCGGTAGGACAGCGAGAACACGGTGCGGATGTTCGCCGCGGGATCTCCCACGTCGAGCGCGTCGAGGCGGCCCTGGATCTCGGTGAGCTCGGCGGCGAGGGCGGCCAGCGGCAGCCGCGGCTGCGCCGCGGCGCGGGCGACGATCACCGACAGCGCCAGCGGCAGCCGCGCGCACAGGGTCGCCAGCTCCGTGATCGCGGCGGGTTCCGCCCGCGCGCGCTCCATCCCGAGGCGATTCGTCAGCAGTTCGTTCGCCTCGGCCTCGCTGAGTACGTCCAGGCTGAGCAGCCGGGCGCCCTCGCGGACCGCGAGCGCGGACATCTCGCGGCGGCTGGTCACAATCACCAGGCACCGGGGGGAGGCGGGCAGCAGGGGACGCACCTGGGCGACATCGGCCGCGTTGTCGAGCAGCACGAGCATCTTCCGGTCGGCGAGCAGGCTCCGGTACAGCGCCGCGAGCCCTTC
>DATBBI010000495.1:0-4490 GCA_036271115.1 Trebonia sp. | reverse complement strand
TCGCCGATCGGCCCGGACACGATGATCGCGTCGCCCGGCTGGGCCAGCGCGACGCCAAGTGAGACGTCCCGCGAGAGCAGGCCCACCCCGGCCGTGTTGATGTAGCAGCCGTCGGCCTTGCCGCGCTGCACGACCTTCGTGTCCCCGGTGACGATCTGCACGCCCGCCGCCGCGGCGGCGTCCCGCATGGAGGAGGTGACCCGGACCAGGTCGGCGACGGGGAAGCCCTCTTCGAGGATGAAGCCCGCCGACAGGTACAAGGGCGTGGCGCCCGCGACGGCCAGGTCGTTGACCGTGCCGTTGACGGCCAGGTCACCGATGTCACCACCGGGGAAGAACAGCGGCGAGACCACGTAGGAGTCGGTAGTGAGCGCCGCCCGAACCCCGGACAGCGACAGCCCCGCCGCGTCCTCGAGCGGCTCGAGTAGCGGGTTGCGGAACGCGTCGAGGAAGATCGCCTCGACCAAGGTGCGGGTGGCCTTGCCCCCCGCCCCGTGGGACATCGTGACCCGTTCTTCGCGGACCCGGGGCCGCCTGCGCCTGGCGCGGTCGATCCGCTCCAGCACCTGCCGCTCCCTGTCGGCCACCGGCAGCACCCGCCGCCTGCCTGGCTCGGCCGGGGACGGCTCGGACCGCCCGACCTCCTCGTGCTCCCGCAGCGCCTGCTCGATCCACCCGCCGCCGGCGCCGCCAGCGCCCCCGCCGCCGCCAGGGCCCTGGCGGGTGTCCCCGGCGGTCACGAGTTCCCCGCCGACCCCGACGCCCCCGCCGACCCCGCCGGCACCGCCTCGGCAACCCGGTGCCGTTCCACCCGGCCGAAGTTGTAGTACGCGGCGCACGCACCTTCCGGCGACACCATGCAGGTGCCGATCGGCGTCTCCGGCGTGCACGCCGTCCCGAACACCTTGCATTCCCACGGCTTCAGGACACCCTTGAGCACCTCGCCGCACTGGCACGCCTTGGGGTCGGCGACCCGGACCCCGGGCACCGCGAACAGCCGCTCGGCGTCCATCGCCGCGTACTTCTCCCGCACTCGGAGCGCCGAGTGCGAGATGAACCCGAGCCCGCGCCACTCGAAATACGGTCGCAGCTCCATCGTCTCGTTGATGGCGCGCAGCGCCACCGTGTTGCCGTTCCACGGCACCACCCGCGAGTATTGGTTCTCGACCTCAGACCGCCCCGAAGAAAGCTGCAGCATGAGCATGTAGATGGACTGCAGGATGTCCAGCGGCTCGAAGCCCGCCACCACGACCGGCTTAGCGTAGTCCCGCGCGATGAACTCGTACGGACGGCAGCCGATGACCGTGGACACGTGCCCAGGCCCGATGAACCCGTCGAGCCGCAGGTCGGGGGAGTCCAGGATGGCCTTGATCGCCGGCACGATCGTCACGTGGTTGCAGAACACCGAGAAATTCGTCAATCCCTCGGCGGCAGCGCGCAGCATCGTCATCGCGGTGGACGGCGCGGTCGTCTCGAACCCGATCGCCATGAAGACGACCTGACGGTCCGGGTTCTGACGCGCGATCTTCAGCGAGTCGAGCGGCGAGTACACCATCCGGATGTCCGTCCCTGACGCCTTGGCGTCAAAGAACGACCCGTGAGACCCGGGCACCCGCATCATGTCCCCGAACGAGGTCATGATCACTTCCGGCCGCGCCGCCAGGTGCATCGCGTCGTCGACCCGGCCCATCGGGATCACGCAGACCGGGCAGCCCGGCCCGTGCACCAGCGTGATCGACTCGGGCAGGTAGTCCTCGAGGCCGTGCTTGTAGATCGTGTGGGTGTGCCCGCCGCACACCTCCATGAGCTTGTACTGCCGGCCCGGCTCGCACAGCGCCGCGATCTTGGCGGCGAGCGCGCGGGCCTGGTCCGCGTCACGGAATTCGTCGACAAATCGCATCGCTGGTACACTCCCTTACTCGATCAGTGACTCCTGCAGCGCCTTGATCTCGTCCTCGTACGCCTGGCCGATCCCCTCGAGGAACTCCATGGCCGCGGCCGCCTCGGCCTCGTCGATCTTGGACAGGGCGAAGCCGACGTGGATCAGCACCCACTCGCCTGGCTTGGGCGGGTCGTCGGCCAGCAGCCCGATGTTGATCAGCCGCTTGACGCCGCTGACGTTCACCTTGGCGAGGTCGGGCTGTTCTGGGTGGAGCTCGACCACCTCACCCGGTATGCCGAGACACATGTGACACCCCCTCCGGATCCGGATCTGACACGAGAGCCGCAACGGTGAGCTCCCAGAACACCTGGTAAATCGTGGTCTGCGCCTCCTGGATCCGGTGGATCGACGAGGTAGGCGCCACGAACAGGTAGTCGATGCTGTCCAGCTCGGCCATCTTGCCGCCGTCGTAGCCGGCCAGCCCGATGGTGAGCATCCCGCGCCGGGCCGCCTCATCGAAGGCGCGCAGCAGGTTCGCCGAGTTGCCGCTGGTCGACAGCCCGACGGCGATGTCGCCACGGCCGCCGAACGCCGCGAGCTGCCGCGAGAACACCACGTCGACGTCGATGTCGTTGCACAGCGCCGTCACCACGGCCGTGTCGTTGGCCAGCCCGAACGCCGGCAACGCCGGCACACCGCCGTCCGGGTGCAGGAACAGCGTCGCCAGCTGCTGCGCGTCGGTGGCGCTGCCGCCGTTGCCGAACGCGAACAGCCGCCCGCCGGCCAGGAACCGGCCGGCCGCCTGCTGCGCGCACTCCGTCAGCCGCGCGCCATCGCGCTCGCAGATGACCCGCCGCAGCTGCAGGATCTCCTCGGCCTTGGCCGCCGTGGAGGCGCGCACCTGCTCGAGCACGGCGGACAGGTCCGACGAGTCCGCATACAGGAAGGGGTACAGCGACTCCATCGCGGCAGTGCCATCCTCGGGGCCATCCCCGGGGCGATCCGTGGGGCTGTCAGCGGGGCCATCCGCGGGCGGCATGCTCATCAGGTCACCGCCTCCCCGGCACGCTGCACCACCGCGATCGCCTCGCTGGCGTGCACCAGGATCCTGTCGCCCGCCTCGGCGGACACCAGCGCGACGCTGACTTCCTCCTCGGCGCCCTGGCCGGTGTCGACCACGGCGAGCGAGTCAGGCAGCAGCCGCAGCACCGTGACCTCCACGGCGATGTCCCCGCAGGTGATGCAGTGATCGCCGTAACATCCCTCGGCGGTCATCGCACGACCTCGGGATCAAGCACCCCCGGCTGTTCGAAGAACACGTGCACCAGCTCCCAGAGCACGTGGTAGGTGGTCACCTGGAGTTCCTTGACGACCCGCGGATCGCTGGAGGCGACGACCAGCAGGTGGTCGACCGCGGGACTGGCCGCCACCCGGCCACCGGACCCGCCCGCCAGGGCGATCGTCAGCAGGCCAAGCTCACGCGCCGTCTCGAGCCCCGCCAGCACACTGGGGCTGGCGCCGTCGGCGGAGATCCCCATCGCGATGTCGGCGGACCGTGCCACGGCACGCAGCTGGTGGGCGAAGATCGCCGCCACGCCTTCCCGCTCCGCGATCCCGGTGACCGTGGCCACATCTGTCGTCAGCGAGATGGCGGGCAGCGCGCGCTTGCCGACGATCACGGGATGCACGAACTCCACCGCGACGTGCTGCGCGTCGGCGCTCGGCCCGCCGGTGCCGAAAACGATGAGCTTGCCGCCCCGGTGAAAGCGCACCGCCATCGCGTGGCAGGCATCGGCGACGGCGCCCGCCTGCCTGGCCAGGTCGCGCGCTGGCTCGCTGCGCGACTCGAACAGCCGGGCAACCTCGGGCGGCGGTGGCGTCACCGTTGAAGCCATAGCAGCACCGTAAGACACTTCTGGGGGGTAGTCCAGCGTTCCCACGGACACTTCTGGCAGCCGTCCGCGCCAGCACCACGAACCACGCCACGGCTAGCAGCGCGAACAGCACGAGGCTCGCCCCGCGCAGCACCTCAGAGCCCGTGCGGGCGGCGAGTGAGATCGTCCCTGTTACGACGGTCCCGACCGGGAACGTGAAGCTCCACCAGGTCGGCCCGAACGGCATCCCGCGGCGCACAGCCCGCGCCGTCAGCGCCGTGGCGATGGCCAGCCACAGTATCGCGAACCCCCACGTCGGCAGCCCGTACAGCAGCGCGAACACGTCAGCGCCCGCCGGGTACGGCGCGCGCAGCGACAGCCCGGCGACCTTCGCCAGGTTCCCCGCCGCGGTGATCGACTGCCCGAGCGGCCCGAGCACGATCCAGCACGTGGGCACCATGATGGCGGGCAGCGTCTTGTAGGTGACCAGCCGCGACCACACCAGCGGAATGATGATCACCGACGCGAACAAGCTGATGCCGAACATCGCGTAGCACCCCGCCAGCAGCGTCAGCCGCGCCTGCCCGGCCGCCGCGTACGGCACGAGCAGCGCGCCATTCGCCGCGGACACCATCGGCGGGACGACCGGCATCAGCCAGCCGCCGAACGCGCCGTCGGAAGCGATCTCATGCCGCGTCATCATCAGGTACGGGATCCAGCAGGCGGTGACCAGC
>DATBBI010000494.1:0-3295 GCA_036271115.1 Trebonia sp. | reverse complement strand
ACGATCACCGTGTTGCCCGCGGCGAGGGCCGGGGCGAATCCCCAGGCGGCCAGCGGCATCGGGAAGTTCCACGGCACGATGACGCCGACCACCCCCATCGGCTCGTGGAAGGTGACGTCGATGCCGCCGGGCACCGGGATCTGCCGCCCGGTCAGCCGCTCAGGCGCCGCGGCGTAGTAACTGAGCACGTCACGTACGTTGCCGGCCTCCCACCGGGCGTTCCCGATCGTGTGGCCGGCGTTGCGCACTTCCAGGCCGGCCAGCGTCTCGATGTCGGCGTCCACCGCGTCGGCGAACCGGCGTAGCAGCCGGGCCCGGTCCCCGGGCGCGACGCGGCGCCAGGTCGCGAAGGCGCGGTCGGCGCGCTCGACCCGCGCGTCCATCTCGGCGCGGTCGGCGAAGCGCACCGTTTCCACGATCGTCTCGTCGACCGGGCTGATCACGTCGAAGGCAGTGGTGGTCATGACACACAGCTAAACCGCGGCGGTGCGGGTTAGCAACCGCCCGGTCGGAGTGGTGCGTCCGGGAGCCGGGAGCGGACGTTCCGATAAAGGGATTTTCATTCCGAACGGACGGTTACTTCGCGCCGGACCCGCACCCCCCGCTTCGCGGGCAGCCAGTCGGTCTCGTCGAGAGCCAGCGCGATCGCGCCGAGCGGGGTGTTCTTGCTGCCCAGGGCGCCGAGGACGATCTCGGGGACCGTGCTGGGGGCGATGTGCCGCCTGATGGCGGTCCTGATCGGTTCCAGGACCAGCTCGCCGGCCTGCGCCATCGGGCCGATCACGATGACCCGGCGCGGCGCGAGCAGGTTGCAGACGGCGGCCAGGTGCATGCCGACGAGTTCGGCCGCGTCACCGACCACGCGCACCGCGCCCGGGTCGCGGGCGGCGAGCAGCCGCATGAGCTGGGCCAGCGTCAGCTTTCCGTGCTGCGGCCGCAGCGCCTCCATGATCGCGGATATCGCCGCGTAGGTTTCCAGGCAGCCGCGCTTTCCGCACCGGCACAGCGGCCCCCGCTCGTCGACGGCGATGTGGCCGATCTCCCCCGCACCGCCGCAGCCCCGGACGAGCGTGCCGTTGACGAACAGGCCGCACCCGATGCCGTAGTGGAACTTGAGGGTCACGCTGTCGTCGCAGCCGCGTCCCGCGCCCCAGACGTGCTCGCCGAGCGCGGCCAGGTTGGAGTCGTTGTCGATGCTCACCGCGACGCCGAGCGCGACGGCGATCTCGGCGCCTGTCACGCCGTGCCAGCCGGGCAGGATCGCCGACGGCGTGACGGCGTCCGGGTGGCGGCTGACCGGGCCCGGCACCGAGACGCCGGCGGCGATGAGCGCGTCCCTGCTCAGCCCGGCGGCGGTGAGCGCCTCGGCCACCAGCCTCCCGGCGGCCGCGAGGGCGGTGTCGCTGCTGTGCCCGAGCGGCAGCTCGCACTCCGCGGTGCTGATGACGTTGTGGGCGAGATCGCAGAGCAGCACGCGCAGCTGGTCGAAGCAGAACTCCACGCCGGCGACCGCGCCGAGCCGCGGGTTCAGCGTCAGGCTGAGCCCCGGACGGCCGGGCTGCGTGGCCCCGCCCTGCTGCGGGGACGGCACGACGAGACCGGCCTCAAGCAGATCCTGGACTACCCCGGTGACCGTCGACGGGGCGACGCCCGCGTAACGGGCCAGGTCCGCGCGGCTCATCGGACCGCGCGCCCGCAGCGCCGTCAGCACCAGGTCCCTGGTCGACCTGGGCACGGGCCTGCCCGTCAGAACGCGCGGCTGCATGACGGGGATACTAGCAATTTGTCCGGCAGAAATACCATCTTTTAGGCGTCTATATATTCAGATCTGAAATATTCGACGTACGTTTAGCACTTTTTCATTCATTTCTTGACAAGCTTCCAGAAGTACCAGAAGGTCCCGTTATCGGCGTGACAAGCGTCACCGCAGCCACCAAGCGCTGGAGGGACCCGTGAGTGTCGATACATCCCGCACCTGGCGTAGCCGTCGTGGCAGGCGAGGCACTCGCGGTGTTACCGCGGTGGCCGCAGCGACCGTTCTGGCCTGCTCCACGTTCGCGCTCATCGGCGCCGCCGCCGCCAGCGGCCCGGCCGCGGCTGCCACCGGCAGCACCGGCAGCGCCGCGTGCCCGTGGGTCGGCTCCCACGCGCCGGCCTCCGTCCGGGCCGCCGAGGTGCTCGCCAAGATGACCCTCGACGACAAGATCGCCATGGTCGACGGCACCGGGTACCTGTCCGGCACAGCCGGCTACGTCGGCCACATCGCGGCGAACCCGCGGCTGTGCATCCCGGGGCTCAACCTCGAAGACGGGCCGCAAGGTGTCGCGGACGGCGTGCCCGGCGTCACCCAGCTGCCGGCCCCGGAGGCGCTCGCGGCCGCCTTCGACCCCTCGCTCGCCCAGGCGTACGGCGCCGTAGTCGGCAGCGAGGAACACGGCAAGGGCGCGGACGTGAACCTCGGCCCCACCGTGAACATCGTCCGCGACCCGCGCTGGGGGCGGGCGTTCGAGAGCTACGGCGAGGACCCGTACCTGGCCGGCCAGACCGCCGTCGGGTTCATCGACGGCGTGCAGAGCCAGGATGTGATGTCCCAGGTCAAGCACTACGCGGTCTACAACCAGGAGACCAACCGCAACACGGCGGCCGACGATGCGATCGTCAGCCAGCGGGCGATGCAGGAGATCTACCTGCCGCAGTTCTACACAGCGGTGACGCAAGGCAAGGCCGCCTCGGTGATGTGCAGCTACTCCACCGTCAACGGCGAGTACGCCTGCGAGAACAGCGACCTGCTTGGCATCCTCGACAACCAGTGGCACTACCCCGGTTTCGTCACCTCCGACTGGGGCGCTGTGCATTCCACGGTCCCGTCGGCGCTGGCCGGGCTGGACATGGCGATGCCCGGCGGAACCCTGTTCGGCCCCGACTACTACGGGCCGCCGCTGAAGGCGGCGGTGCAGGCCGGCCAGGTACCGGTGTCCGCGCTGAACGGCATGGTGTCGCGGATCTTGCTCGAGATGTTCCGGTTCGGGCTGTTCGAGCACCCGCCGACCGGGTCGCTGACCGACACCGTCACCACGCCGGCGCACGCGCAGACCGGCCAGGACGTCGCCGAGGCCGGCACGGTGCTGCTGAAGAACGACGGAGGCGTGCTGCCGCTCACCCCGCGGTCCGGTCGCAGCATCGCGGTGATCGGCAGCGACGGCGGGCAGTACGCGCTGACGTCCGGCGGCGGGAGCGCCGGCGTCATCCCGCCGTACACCGTGACCCCGGTTCAGGGCATCACCCAGCGCGCCGC
>DATBBI010000493.1:0-6429 GCA_036271115.1 Trebonia sp. | reverse complement strand
GGTACCCGGCGGTGGTCCGGCGGATCGCCGCCGCGCCGCGGACCGGCGACATGACCGACGAGTACGCGTTCCTGGCCCGCTACGCGCGGGCCAGGACCAAGTACACGATGCCGGCGCCGAGCTACCACCGGCGGTACTGGTTCGCCGAGCACGCCGCGGGCGTCTACGACTCGGCCGAGGAGTACCTGACCGATGTCCGCGACTTCCAGCGGTCGGTCGTGGACCGGCTCATCTCGCTCGGCTGCGACTACATCCAGCTCGACGCGCCGAACTACGGCTCGCTCTGCGACCCCGACACCCGTGCCGCGATGCGGGCCGCCGGCCGGGACGCGGACGCCGAGCTAGCGTTCGACGCCGAGCTGGACAGCTCGCTGTTCGACGGCACGAGCGGGGTAACCAACGCGCTGCACGTCTGCCGCGGCAACGGCCCGGGCGGCGCCTGGCACTCGGCGGGCGGCTACGGCGTGATCTCGGCCGCGCTGTTCCCCAAACTGGCCTTCAGCCGCCTGCTCCTGGAGTACGACTCCGACCGGGCGGGCGGCTTCGAGCCGCTGGCGGACGTGCGCGACGGCACGGTGGTCGTGCTTGGCCTGCTCACCACGAAGTCGGACCAGCTGGAGTCCGAGGACGACGTGACCGCGCGGATCACCGAGGCGACCGGCTACAAGCCGCTGGACGAGCTCGCGCTCAGCACCCAGTGCGGGTTCGCGTCGGTGCCGGTCGCCAACCCGGTCACCCCCGCGGTGCAGCGGGCCAAGCTGGAAATGGTGGCCAGGCTCGCGCATCGCGTGTGGCCCCGGGCATAGCTACCAGCTCGCCTGGTGGAACGCCCAGGCGTCGGCGATGATCTCGTGCAGGTCCGGCCTGGCGGGGCGCCAGCCCAGCTCGCGGCGGGCCTTGTCGCTGGACGCGACCGTCACGGCCGCGTCACCGGGACGGCGCGGCGCTACCTTGACCGGAACCGGACGGCCGGTCACCTCGCGGACCGCCTCGACGACCTGATTGTTGCTGTAGCCGTCGCCGTTGCCGAGGTTGTAGATCTCGTACCTGCCCGGCTGGATCGCGTCCAGGGCGAGCAGGTGCGCGGCCGACAGGTCGGCGACGTGGATGTAGTCCCTGACGCAGGTGCCGTCGGGAGTCGGGTAGTCGTCGCCGTAGAGCATGAGCTCCTCGCGCTGGCCGCCGGCCACCTGGAGCACGATGGGGATGAGGTGGCTTTCCGGGTTGTGCCGCTCGCCGAGCGGGCCCACCGCGCCGGCGGCGTTGAAGTACCGCAGGCTCGCCGCGCCCAGGCCGAACGCACCGGACTCCCCCGCCAGCATCAGGTCCACCGCCAGCTTGGTGGCGGCGTACGGGTTGCGCGGGCGCACCGGCGCCTCCTCGGTGAGCTTCCCCGTGTCCGCCGCGTCGTACATCGATCCGGTCGAGGAGAAGATCATCCGCGGCGTGCCCGCCGCGCGGATCGCGTCGAGCACCGCCATGGAGCCGGCCACGTTGATGTTCCAGTACAGGTCGGGGCGGGCCACCGATTCCGCGACCTCGATCCGCCCCGCGAAGTGCAGCACCGCGTCGAAGCCCGCGCCCGGCGTCAGCACCCGTCCGATCTCGTGCACGGGCAGCTGGTGGAACCCAACGCCCGCCGGGATGTTGAAAGCGAACCCCGTGGACAGGTCGTCGACCACGACCACCTCGTGGCCCGCGTCGGCCAGGTCGTGCGTCACGACGCTGCCGATATAACCCGCGCCGCCGGTTACTAGTACCTTCACCCGAATTAGCGTATCGGCGCGCAGGCCCTGGACGGAGCCGAGTCCAGGCCGACGAACGCGGCCAGGTGCGCGACCGCGTACTCGAACAGGGCGTCCGCGGGCTCGAACGACCCAACGAACTGGCCGAACAGCTCGAAGCTGATCATCCCGAACAGCTGCGTCCAGGCGATCACGGCGCGGACCACGACCTCCGCTGGCACCGCGGCGAGACCGGGAACGGCCACCAGGGCGGCGGCAATCGCGGCGGCCTGGTCCGCCAGCGCCCCGCCCACCAGCCCCGGCCCGGTGCCGTCCTCGTCGCCTGCCGGCATATCGCCGCCGGCCACCGCGTCGCGCAGCACGACCATAAAGGCCATCGGCACGCGGGACGCTGGGCCGACCGTCGCCTGCGGCGCCCGGTATCCCGGGACCGGCGAACCGTAGATCAGCGCGTACTCGTGCGGGTGCGCCAGCGCCCAGCCGCGGATCGCGTGACAGGCCGCCAGCCACCGGACCCGGGGCCTCGCGCTGGCCGCGATCGCGGTCTCCGCGACCTCCCCCAGGGCGTCGTAGGCGTCGATGATCAGCGCGGTCAGCAGGTCGTCGCGGCTCGGGAAGTAGCGGTACAGCGCCGAGGACACCATTCCGAGCTCGCGCGCGACCGCGCGCAGCGACAGTCCGTGCGCCCCCGTCTCGGCCAGCTGCCTGCGGGCCTCCTCCTTGATCTCGCGCGTCAGCTCGGCGCGGGCGCGCTCGCGCGCGGTGGGGCTGGCCTTGACCGGGCTCATCGGGCACCTCGACATAATTGAGATCGGTTGACACAAACGAGAGCACTGCTCTTGACAATGCACACCTTATCGTGTTCACTGATCTTAGTCGAGAGCAGTGCTCTCGCAAAGCCTAGAACGACGAAAGCCTGAAACGACGAGAAGGAGAACCGCGATGAACGCGACCACCCCCCGCTACGTGAAGCCGAAGAAGGCCACCAACTTCTTCAACGAGTCCGTCGGCCGCCTGACCCGGCTGGGCATCAGCGTCTACGGCTCGCGCGTGCTGTACGTGCGCGGCCGCAAGTCCGGCGAATGGCGCAGCAACCCCGTCAACCCGCTGACCGTCGACGGCACCCGCTACCTGGTCGCGCCGCGCGGGAACACGCAGTGGGTCCGCAATCTGCGCGCCGGAGACGGCACCGGCGAGCTGCGCATCGGCCGGCGCGTCGAGCCCTTCCGCGCGACCGAAATCACCGACGACGACAAGCCGACGGTGCTGCGGGCCTACCTGAAGAAGTGGAAGTGGGAAGTCGGCGTGTTCTTCGACGGCGTGGACGCCAAGGCATCCGATGAGACGCTGCGCGGGATCGCGCCTGGATACCCGATATTCCGCATCGAGCCCGCCGAGCCGACTGAGACCGGGGTCACCCGCTGAAGTCGGCGGCCAGCTTGTCCATCAGCGCGTCGAGCTTGTCGTTCACGACCTGCCGGGCGGGGTCCGCCAGGTACCAGTCCGCGATCTCCCTGGCCCCCCGCTCGAACGGGATCGTCGCCCGCCAGCCAGGCGCTATGGACCGGATCTTCGAGTTGTCGAACACCATCGAGTGCGCCTTGTCCCCCAGCAGCCCGGCGCCCCATTCCGGGTCGGCCGCGGCGATCACGTCCGAGGGCACGTGCACGATGCGCGCGGTGACGCCGAGCGCGGTCGCCAGCGCCCGCGCGATCTGGTCCCAGGTCAGCACGTCGTCCGACGTGATCTGGAACGCCTCGCCGTACGTCCGCGGGTGCCCGAGCAGCGGCACGAACGCGCGCGCGAAGTCGTCGTGGTGCGTGACCGTCCACAGCGACGTCCCGTCCCCGTGTACGATCACCGGCTTGCCGGCCCGCATTCTGGCGAGGCTCGTCCACCCGCCGGACAGCACGGTCTTGGTCGTGTCGTAGGTGTGCGACGGCCGCACGATCGTCGCGGGGAAGTCGCTGTCGCGGTACTCCCGCACCAGCAGGTCCTCGCAGGCGATCTTGTCGCGCGAGTACTGCCAGAACGGGTTCTTCAGCGGCGTCGACTCGGTGACCGGCAGCCGCTCGGGCGGCGTCTGGTACGCCGACGCCGTGGAGATGAACACGTACTGCTTCGTCCGGTCCCTGAAGATCTCGATGTCGGTGCGGACGTGCTCCGGGGCAAAGGCGACGAAGTCAGCGACTGAATCAAACTCGTGGTTCTTTATCGCATCCCGAACGGCCGCGGGGTTCCTCACGTCCGCCCGCATCTCGTGCACCCCGGCCGGCAACGGCCGCGTGGTGTTCTGCCCCCGGTTGAGCACGTACAGGTCGATGCCCGACTCGACCGCCACCCTGGCGCACGCGGAGGAGATAACCCCGGACCCGCCGATAAAGAGAACCTTGAGCTTGCCCATGCCCACCAGCCTAGGCCGGCAGGATGGTCTCCCCGCTGCGCGGCCTCCCGCCGGGTGTCCGCGAGCCGCCCGTCGCCCGCGAAACCGGCGGCACCCTTGCGGCGCCCACAGCCCGGCGACTGACCCCGCGGGACATCTTCCCATCAGTTCCGTAGGGATAAATCGGGGCAATCCGGACAGCAAAGTGGTCATGGCTGATGGGAAGTTGCTCCAGGCGTCCGCCGACGTCCACTCGCCTTACGTTCGGTGACCTCACATCACTCTTCGAGCGGCGACCGCGGTGACGACCACACAGATCACAGGACGTTACCGCTGTACCAGGCCGCAAGCGACCTGGACGCCCCGGGATGTCTAAGCGGGCGGGATTGCTCCGGAGATCGTCACGTCGTACTTGCCTTCGGCCGTGCCGACCGCGTCCACCAGTTCCAGCAGCGCGTGCGCCACGGCGAGGAGATTGGCGTCGACGGCCGCGCCGGTGTCAAGGAGCATCTTGGCGAGGGGGGTTTTCCAGATCCCGGGGTCATCCTCGTACTGGGCCAGCACCAGCTCGGCGCCGGGCTGGCCGCAGACACGGTTCCGCACCAGACCGCGTAGTGTCGCGTACGCAGCCTTGATCGCATCCTTCACGTCGTCTTTCAGCGCTTCGAGAGCGCCTTCCCTGGAACCAGCGGCGAGCGCCGTGACGATTAGCGTGATCGGGTCCATCCGCTCGTCCTCTCCGCCCGCTATCGTCTCACGGAGAAGTACGCTCACCACAGGAACAAGGTGCGTGCGGGGAGGATGAGCTTATGTACTCGGACGTGGCCTATCAGGGGGCTTCGACACGGGACCGGACAGCGACGCTGTTCGGGCAGACGATGGGGCTTGTCGCCATGACGGCGGGGTTCTTCGCGCTGGGGGCGTACGCGGGGCGGCACCTGTCGGAGGGGGCGGTGATCGTCGCGTGGATCGCGGCGTTCGTGGTGCTGCTGATCATGAACTTCGTCGCGCGGCGGTCTGCGGCCGCCGCGGTTGTGCTGCTGGTGATCTTCGGGCTGCTGATGGGGGTAGCGTCGGCGCCGACCCTGTACTGGTACGCGTCGACCAACCCGCAGATCCTGTGGCAGGCGGGCGGGGCGACCGCGCTGTTCATCGGGGTGTTCGGCGCCATCGGGTACCTGACCCGGCGCGACCTGTCGGTCATCTACCGGATCGCGTTCTTCGCGCTGATCGCGCTGCTGATCTTCGGCATCGTGCTGATCTTTGTCCATATCCCGCACGGATCGCTGATCTACGCGATCATCGGGCTGGTGGTCTTCGCCGGGCTGACGATGGGCGACTTCCAGCGGCTGCGCCGGTCGCGCGGGCTGGATTCCGCGCCGCTGCTGGCCGCGTCGATCTTCCTCGACGCGCTGAACGTGTTCTGGTTCTTCCTGCGCATCTTCGGGGGCGGCCGGGACTGACCGCACCGCACCCGTAGGATTTTCGTCGACGGGCAATCCGGTTGTGGCAGGGGCACCGAATACTCCGCGTGGAGGCGTATAACGATGTGCGCGGCGCGGTCTGAGCAGGAGCCCGCGGAGCGGGCTGACGCGGACCCGGACACGTTGCTCACGCACGTGGCGAAGGGCGACCAGGCCGCGTTCGAGGCGCTGTATGACCAGCTCGCCGCGTCGGTCTACGGCCTGATCAGGAAGGTGCTCCGAAACCCGTCCCAGGCGGAAGAGGTCACCCAGGAGGTCCTGCTCGAGGTGTGGCGGACCGCGTCCCGGTTCGACCCGGCCCGGGGCGGCGCGGCGACCTGGGTGCTGACGATCGCGCACCGCCGGGCCATCGACCGGGTGCGGGCGGAAGAAGCGGCCACCGCGCGCGAGCAGCGCAGCGCGCAGGTGCCGGCCGCCATCGACGAGGTGGCGGAGACCGTCGAGGCGAGCATGGACGCCGAACGCCTCCGGCGGTGCCTGGCCGGGCTCACCGAGCTGCAGCGCGAGTCGATCACGCTCGCCTACTACGGCGGGTACAGCTATGCGCAGGTCGCCGCGCTGCTGGACACCGCGCTCGGCACGATCAAGACGCGGATCCGCGACGGGCTGACCCGGCTGCGCGCGTGCCTGGGGGTGAGCTGATGAGACTCCGGCTTTCCTGGCCCTGGCGGCGTGACCTGCACGCCCTGGCCGGCGCGTACGCGCTCGACGCGCTCGACGACGCCGAGCGGGACCGGTTCGAGCGGCACCTGCGCCGCTGCCAGGCCTGCCAGAACGAGGTCCGCGGCTTCGCCGCGACCGCGGCCGCCCTCGGCCG
>DATBBI010000492.1:0-3107 GCA_036271115.1 Trebonia sp. | reverse complement strand
TCGAGGCGATCGCGCACAGCGTGTTCATCACGCAGTTGAAGGCGACCTTCGCCCAGATGACGCCCATGGTGTCGTCGGTCACGCGGGCGGGGAGACCGGCGGCGGAGAGAGTAAGCACGAGACGTTCGGGATGATGAGACGAGGCCGGGCCGAGAGCTCCCAGCACCGTTTCGCCGGAGCCCAGCGCGCGGATGTGCCCGGGTCCGAGCAGTTCTGTGCCAAGCGTGGTGGTGCCGGCGAGCAGCCGGGACTCAGGCACGTAGGACCGCAGCACCTCGATGTTGCCGAGTCCGTTCTGCAGGGTGAGCACCAGCGTGGCAGGGCCGATCGCGGCCGCCGCCGCGGCGGCCACCGAGGCGGTCGCAGTGGCCTTGGTGAACACGATGACCAAGTCCGCCGGTGACGGCGCGGCAGGGAACAGCCGCGCTGGAACGCGCACCACCCGCGAGCCGTCCGGATCGTCGATCCGCAGCCCGGCAGCGTTGATCGCGTCCACGTGCGCAGGCCACCCGTCGAGCAGCACCACGTCATGACCGGCCGCGAAGAGCGCACCGCCGAACCGGCACCCCATCGCCCCCGACCCGGCGATCGTGATCTTCACGGGGCCGGCCAGCCCGATGTGTCGGTTTCCTCGGGCGCTCCCAGCGGCGGGGTGCCGTACGTCCGGAACGTCGAAGGCAGCCGGGCGCCCCAGCCGGGCTTGGCCGCGTACTCGGCCGGGGTCCAGATCACCGGGTTGTCGTCCGGGTCGAAGCCGAGGTAACCGCCCGAGCAGATCTCGATCCTGTTCCCGCCCGGCTCGCGGGTGTACAGGTAGAACCCCTGGATAGGGATGTGCCTGGACGGGCCCGCCTCGATGGGCACGCCGGCGTCGTTCATCAGGTCGGCCGCCCGCAGCACGTCCTCCCGGGAGTCCACCCAGAACGCCACGTGGTGCAGCCGCCCCCGGCCGCCCAGGTAATCGCGCACGTAGATGATCTCGTGCCCTTGCACAGTGGAGGACAGCCATGCCCCGTCCTCCCAGCCGTCGGCATCGCTGATGATCTCGAACGTGCGCAGCCCGAACCCGGACTCCCAGAACACCCGGCACGCCCGCACATCGGCGGCCATCAGGTTGACGTGCTCTAGCCGCCGGACGTTCGCGCCGGTCCCCAGGTACCGCTGGTGATTCGACTTCATGGCCGGCCGGTCCGAGGCCGCGGAAGCCTGGTACTTCGTCGTCTCGTAGTAGAGCCTGACCCGGTGCCCGTCCGGGTCCTCGAACGCGTAGAACGGCCCTTTCCCCGCCTCCGGCGCCGTCCACGACCCGGACACCCCGGCCGACTCAAGCCACGCGACCCGCCGCGCCAGCGCCTCAGGGCTCCACGCCCGCAGCGCCATGTGCCCGAGTCCGGGCCGCACGGCGGCGGTCAGCTTGAGGCAGTACGGCTCGTAGTCGCCGTACCCGCGCAGGTACCACGAGCCGGCTTCCGAGGCGACGACGGTCAGCCCCAGCAGTGACGTGAAGTACCGCAGGCTATCTTCAGGCACCGGGGTCAGCAGCTCCGCGTGCCCGATGTGGGCGACGTCCCGCCAGCGTTCCCCGGTCATCCCGGAGCCCGCAGCTGTCCGAGGGCGGAGACGGCGGCGCCACGGAGCATCCCGAGGTCGGTCGAGATCGCCAGCAGCGTCAGGCCGCGTTCGGACCATCGCCGGGCCTCGTCGGCGGTCGCGCAGAAGATGCCAAGGCGCGTGCCGTGTCCGAGGATGAGGCGGGTCGCCGAGGCGAGTGGCTCCGCCACGTCCGGATGCCCGGGATCGCCCGGATGCCCCAGCGCGACGGCCATATCCGCCGGCCCGAAGAACAGCCCGTCGAACACACCCGACTCAAGGATCTCCGGCAGCGCGGCCAGCCCCGCGGCCGACTCGATCTGCCCGATGAGCACCGTCCGCGCCAGGCCCGACCCGACATGCTCCGCCGCGGGCACGGCACCGAACAGCGCGGCCCGAGTCGACACCGACAGGCTCCGCTCCCCGACCGGCGGGTAGTGCGCCGCCGCCCGTACCGCCGCGGCGACCCCGGCCGAGGACACGTCGCTGACCTGGATGCCAGTCACGCCGGCGTCCAGCAGCGCTCCGCACAGCGCCAGCCAGGTCGCGGGGATCCGCGTGATCACCGGCACGTCATGGGCGTCGCAGGCCCTGACGATCCCCTCCACCTCGCCAGCCGACAGCGACGAGTGCTCGAGGTCGGCGACCACGAAGTCGTACCCGGCGGTCGCGAGCGTCTCGCTGATCAACGGGTCGCGGGACTTCACGAACGTGCCGAGCAGCCGCTCGCCGTCGCGCAGCCGGGCCCGCAGGCGCTCGCGTGAGCCGTCACCGGCCATCAGGCGCCGGGATCGCCCTCGTCGATGGCGTAGAGCTCGTCGATGTTCGCCTTTTTCATGGCACCACCCCGGCTTCCAGTGACCGAAGTGAAAATATATGATCCGGCGGTTTTAGGGAAGAGCGGATCGCCGCCAGCCATCTGCGGCTGGCCGCACAGGTGACCGCATCAGCCGGGCCCTGGAATTCCAGTTATCCGGAACGGGCCCGGGCTCCGACTTGTCCCTGGCACCACTCCGTGCGGCGGTGACGGCCGCGAGCGCGGCGACAAGCGCCGCGATCTCCTCGGCGGAGGCGTCACCCTTGACGATCTTCAAGAACGGTTCGGCTGGCTCAGCCACGAGATTTGCCGACCCCGATACCGAATTCCCGGTGCACGCGCGCCCAGAAGGCGTCCCGCAGCCATTCGCGGGCCTCCTGGTAGGGGCGCAGCGACTGGCCGAGTTCCTTTTCCGCCTCGACGAGCAGTTCCTTGTCGATAACGGGCGGCAGGATCGGGCCGGGCAACAGGTCGCGGATGTTGTCCGAGCCGCGGGTGAGAATCCACTTGTGCGCGACGTGCTCGCCGGCCTCTTCGACCTGCCGCCGGTCCGGTCCGAGCCTCGGCATCGGGCCGGTGGCGGAGATGTGCGAGTTGCGGCCGATCGGGCCCGTCTGCCGGATATGCCGTTCGCCGAACAGCTGGGCCGGTGACGGGACCGACGCCTGGATGTCCGGCCGGGGCTGCTCGACGGTCGGGT
>DATBBI010000491.1:0-11727 GCA_036271115.1 Trebonia sp. | reverse complement strand
CCGGTGAAGTGGATCGAGGACCGCAACGAGAACCTGCTCAGCGGCGGGCACGCCCGCGAGGAGCAGATGACCGTGTCGGTGGCCACTGACGACGCCGGCCACTTCACCGGGGTGCGGGCCGAGCAGGTGGAGAACGTCGGCGCCTACCCGTTCCCTGGCAACGGCAGCACCGCCGGGGCCGGATGCCTGATCTTTCCCGGTCCCTACCGGATCCCGGCGCTGTCCTACGACGCCAAGGCCGTCTACACCACGACCTGCGGCCGGTGCGCGTACCGCGGTCCGTGGATGATGGAGACGGTCGCCCGCGAGCAGATGGTCGACGTGGTCGCGCGGCGCCTCGGCATCGACCCGCTCGAGCTGCGCAGGCGGAACGTGATCAGCCCGGCGGAACTGCCGTTCACCACCGCCACCGGCATGGTCTACGACACCGTCAGCCCCGCTGAGACGCTGGAGCAGGCGGCCGCGCTGATCGGCTACGACGCGTTCCGCAAGGAACAGGAGGCGGCGCGCGAGCAGGGCCGGCTGCTCGGTATCGGGCTCGCGCTCTACATCGAGCCGTCACAGTCGTTCGGCCCGCTCGGCACCGAGGGCGCGACGGTACGCCTCGAGCCCGACGGGCGGGTCGCGCTGATCATGGGCACGGCCAGCCACGGGCAGAGCCTGGAGACGACGATGGCCCAGGTGGTGGCCGAGAACCTGGGCTGCGACATCGCCGACGTCACCTTCATGCAGGGCGACACGGCCTTCGTACCCTACGGGGCGGGCACCGGCGGCAGCCGCAGCGCCGTCGTGTCGGCGGGCGCCGCCCGCGGCGCGGCCCTCGGCCTGCGGGAGCGGATCGTCGCCCTCGCCGCCGCCGTGCTCGAGGTGGCCCCTGGTGACCTCGAGGTGGCCGACTCGGCGGTCGCCGTCCGCGGCGACCCGGCTTCGGCCATCCCGTTCGCCAAGCTCGCGGCGCTCGCCTACTTCGAGCACGCGACGCTGCCGGACGGGGCGCCCACCACGCTGGAGGTGAGCGAGCGGTTCAAGGCGCCGCCGTTCACCTTCTCCAACGCCTGCCACGCGGCGACCGTGGAGGTCGACCCAGTGACCGGTCACGTAAGGATCCTGCGGTACATGGTCAGCGAGGACTGTGGCGTCATGATCAACCCCATGGTGGTCGAAGGGCAGATCGCCGGGGGCGTGGTGCAGGGCATCGGCGGCGTGCTGTACGAGCACATGGTCTACGACACCGACGGTAACCCGCTGACCAGCACGTTCCTCGACTACCTGCTCCCCACGGCCGCCGAGGCCCCGGTCATCGAATACGGGCACGTCGAGACGGCGTCCCGGCTGCCCGGCGGCGCCAAGGGCATGGGTGAAGGCGGTGCCATCGCCTCTCCCGCGGCGCTCGCCAACGCGATCAACGACGCGCTCGCCCCGCTCGGCGTCCACCTCGCCAGCCAGCCGATGAGCCCGTCGGCCATCGTCAGCGCGATCATCGCCAGCGACGACGCAAGGGACCATCACCACGAGGAGGTCTTGCGTGAGTGGCTCGGCTGACCAGGCGGACGCCCGCCCGCTGCCGCTGACCGCGGACGGCGTCACCGCGGCGTGGCTTTCCGCGGCGCTGCGCACGCGCTATCCCGGGGTGACGGTCACCGCCGCCGACCGGCTCGAGGTGATCGAGGGCACCGCGACGAAGGTGCTCGTGGCCCTGCGATACGACGACGACGCCGACGGCCTGCCGGACCGCATGTGGATCAAGGGCGGTTTCGGTGACTACCGCGAGTTCACCGGCAATCTCGGCGTGTACCACGCGGAGGTGCTGTTCTTCACCGACATCGCCCCGGGGTACGGGCTGCACCACCCGCGAAGCTACTTCGCCCTCGCGCAGGACGAACCCGTGCAGGGTATCGTCGCGCTCGAGGACCTCCGCGCCCGTGACGTGACGTTCGCGCGGGCAACGCGACCGATGACGCCAGGGCAGGTAGCGGCCGGGCTCGACACGCTCGCCCGGCTGCACGGCGAGACCTGGGGACGCTATCACCCAGGAGCCGGTGCCCCGTCGCTCCTCATGGCCAGGTCATCGGACCTGATCTGGGACACCTGGTTCGCGGAGCTTCCCCAGATGTTCGCCGCGCCCCGGGCGTTCGCCGCGCCGGTCGCGCTGCACGATCCGGAGCGCCTGCGCGCGGCGGTCAGGACCTACCGGGCCGCCGTCCAGCGCGAGGCGAAGTGCCTCGTGCACGGCGATCCGCACATCGGGAACGCGTACACCGAACGCGACGGAACCGTCGGCTTCGTCGACTGGCAGGTTATCTCGATCGGGAACTGGTACCACGACGTCAACTACTTCATCGTCTCCGCGCTCGACCTTCCCGACCGCCGGGCGCACGAGCGCGACCTGCTCGGCGGCTACCTGAAGCAGCTGGCCTCCTACGGCGGCCCGGTGCCCGGCGCCGGCGAGGCGTGGGAATCGTACCGGCGGGCGACCGTGTACGGCTACATATGCTGGCTGTGCAACCCCGACATCTGGCAGCCGCCGGACGTCAACGCCGCGACGTTCGCCAGATTCGGCATGGCCATGCTCGACCACGACACTTACGCGGCGATCGGGGTGTAACCGGCGATGGAATCGTTTACCGCAGCCGTCCCTGATAAAGAGCTGGACGACCTCAGGACGCGGCTGGCGCGCACGCGATGGAGCGACGAGCTTGCGGGCGCCGGGTGGGACTACGGCACGCCGGTGACCTATCTGCGTGAGCTATGCGACTGGTGGGCCAGCGATTATGACTGGCGGGCGGCCGAGAAGCGCCTCAATGCCTGGCCGCAGGCCATCACGACCATCGACGGCATGCGCCTGCACTTCATTCACGTGCGCTCGCCCGAGCCGGACGCGCTGCCGATGATCGTGATGCACGGCTGGCCCGGTTCGGTGAGCGAGTTCCTCGACGTGATCGGTCCGCTGACCGATCCCCGGTCGTACGGCGGCGATCCGGCCGACGCCTTCGACCTGGTCGTCCCCTCCCTGCCCGGCTTCGGTTTCTCGGGGCCAACCGGCCGCCGGGGAGTGACCGGACGGGTCATGGCCGCAGCGCTCGGACAGCTGATGGCCGATCTCGGATACGACCGCTACGTGGCACAGGGCGGCGACATCGGCGCGCTGCTCGCGGCGCTGCTCGCTGAACGTGATCCCGGATCGGTGCCCGCTTTCCATCTCAACTTGCTTCCGGTTGGCCCGGCCGACCCCGCGGCCCCCTTCGCAGGCCTCGAAGGCGAGGATCTGGCGACCGCGCAGCGGACGTTCGGCTTCCTCGCCGAGGACGCCGGCTATTGGCGGATCCAGGAGACCCGTCCCCAGACGGTCACGTACGGCCTCACCGATTCGCCGGCGGCGCAGGCGGCGTGGATCGTGGAGAAGTTCCGGGCCTGGACCGACTGCGGGGGCGATGTCGAGTCCGCGTTCAGCAGGGATCAGCTCCTGACCAACATCTCGATTTACTGGTTCACGAAGACCGCGAACTCCTCTGCGCGGTTCTATTTCGAGAACACCGGCCCGGGCCGGGCGCAGCCCTTCCCAGTCACCGACGTGCCATGCGGGTATGCGGAGTTCCCCGGGGAGCACTTCAAGATGCCGCGCGCTTTCGCGCGAGACCGGTTCAACATCGTGTCCTGGCAGACCATGCCCCGCGGCGGCCACTTCGCCGCCATGCAGGTGCCTGATGTCTACGTCGGCGAGGTGCGCCGGTTCTTCCGTGATTACCGGTAGCACGCCCGCGGAGTGGGGGCCGGATCCGCCAGAACCGCGGTGGTCCATAGCGAACCACTCCTTAGGTCTCATTGAATTGGTTAAAATAGTAGCAGTAGCTATATGATTCAACGCTTCCGTTGCGAGCCGGAAGGTTGCTGAGCGAGGGGATGTGACCGTTGCCAGACCGCAGGAAAATCATCGAGCAACTCTTCGCCCGTCTCAGCGCCCGGGAGTTCGGGGCTCTGGAGGAACTTCTGGACGACAATGCTGTGTTCGATGTCGCGTACGCGCCCGCGGGCGCAGCGTTCACCGTACGGGGCGCCACGGCGATCCAGGCCATGTTTGAGACCGGCGCCGCAACCATGTTCAGCCGTCTCGACTTCGAGGTTCTCGCGACATACCTGGGACAGGATCCCGGTGTCATCGTGGTGGAATACGCCAGTTCCGGCGTCGCGGCGCCCACCGGACGGCCGTATTCAAATCGCTACGCCGGCATATTCACGATCCGCGACGGGAAGGTGGCGCTATGGCGGGAGTACCACAATCCAGAGCGCATGATCGAGGCTTTCGGGAACCCAAGCGGGTCGTCATGACGCGGGCCTTCGCCGACGCATACGTCGACATTGTCAACCGAGGCACCTATGGGGAACTAGCGGCGCTGCTCGCCCCTGAGGCGGTCTTCTCGCTCTTCTTCACGGCGTCCGGAGAAGGCCTGCCACGGCAGACGAGTCGAATAAGGCGCGGAGCAGGCTAACCTGATCGACGACGCGCTCGCCGCGCTCGGCGTCCACCTCGCCAGCCAGCCGATGAGCCCGTCGGCCATCGTCACCGCGATCATGGCCGCTGGCGACGCCGGCTAGGCCTAGCCCGGTCACGTCATCAGAGTCGGGAGGCGGGCTCGCAGCTCGCCCTTGATGACTTTCATGCTGGCGTTGCGGGGCAGCTCGTCCACCAGGAAGGCGCGGCGCGGCAGCTTGAAGTTCGCGATCCGTTCCGCGGCCCACGAGAGGAACTCCTGCTCGGTCAGGCCCGTGCCCGGAACCGGCACGACGAAGGCGACCGGCACCTCGCCCAGCCGGGTGTCGGCCGCCCCGACCACGGCGATGGCCGCCACGTCCGGATGCTTCCCCAGGATCCGTTCCACCTCGGCCGGATACACGTTGAACCCGCCCACCAGGACCATGTCCTTCTTGCGGTCGGTGATGGTCACGTAGCCGTCGTCGTCCCTCGTCGCGATGTCGCCGGTGTGCAGCCAGCCGCCGGCGTCGATGACCTCCGCGGTTTTCTTCGGGTCCTCCCAGTAGCCGGCCATGACGCCGTAGCCGCGGACCAGCAGTTCCCCCGGCGTTCCGGCCGGAACGTCGTGACCGTGATCGTCCACCAGCCGCACTTCCACGTCCCAGGCGGGCCTGCCCACCGTGGTGACGATGTGCTCGAAATCGTCGATCGCCGGGGCCGCCGCGGTGACCAGGGAGGTGGCCTCGGTCAGCCCGTACCCGTTGGCGATCACATCGGGCTTGAGCTCGTCGCGCACGCGGCGCAGCAGTTCCGGCGGCGTGAGCGCCGCCGAAGCCATCACCACCCGCAGGGACGAGAAGTCGTGATCTCGCGGGGCGTCGAGAATCGCCTGGAAGACCGTCGGCGGGCCGAGCAGGATCGAGACGCGCTCGGTCTCGATCGTGCGCAGGACGTCCTCGACGTCGAAAACGGCCTGCGGGAGGACCGTCACGCCGTGCACGATGCACGCCATCCAGCCGGCCTTGTAGCCGAACGTGTGGAAGAACGGCGGGATGATGAGGTACCGGTCGCCCGCGCGGAAGTCCATCAGCTTCGCGTACCAGCCGTGTGCCCGCAGCGACTGGGCGTGGGTGAGGCGCACGCCCTTGGGGTGGCCGGTCGTGCCGGACGTGAACATGAGGTCCGAGGTGGCGTCGCCGCGCAGCGCGTCGATCGCCGCGGCCGCGTCCGCGGCGGGAACCGCGTCCCCGGCGGCGAGGAATTCCGCCCACGCCACGAGGGGCGGCGCGGCCGGGCCGGACAATACCACGCTCCGGCCCGGCCGCAGCACGGGCGAGCCGGGATCGGCGGCCCGCAGCATGCCCACGTAGTCGGTGTCCAGGAAATCAGTGACGACGAACAGGGCCGAGGAGCCGCTCTTCGACAGGACGTAGGCGGCCTCCTGGCCCTTGAACCTGGTGTTGACCGGGACCAGGATCCCGCCGGCGCCGAGGATGCCCAGGGCGGCGATGATCCAGCGCGCGCTGTTCGGCGCCCAGAGCGCGACACGGTCGCCGGGGCGCACGCCCAAGGCGAGCACCGACCGGACCGACGCGCGCATGGCCGCGTCGAGACCGGCGAACGACCAGCGTTCGTCCCCGTCGACCAGGGCCTCCGCGTCCGGGAACCGCCGCGCCGCCGCGCGCACCGCGTCCGGGATGCTGGCGAACTCCTCGTCGTAGCGGATCCTCAGCTCCTCGGGGATGTACCCCCACTGATCGTCAGCGGCGTTCGTCATCGTCGTTCCTCACAGTTGGCGGGCCTCAGAGTTAGCGGGGCGTGAGGGCCTGGCCCGACGCGCGGCGGCGGTCACGTTCTTGCAGCTCGTGGGCCATCGCAGCGCCCATGGTCACCGTAGTGCTGACCCGGTACAGCTTCTTCAGCTGGCGCAGGACCGCCGGGTCGCGCGAGGCGATGGTGGCGGCCATCGCGAGCGTGGCCGGAAGCAGGTCCTCGTGCGCGACCACGTGGTTCACCAGCCCGATCCGCTCCGCCTCGGCGGCGTCGATCACCCGGCCCGTGTACGACATCTCCATGGCCATCCGGGCGCCCACCGCCCGCGGCAGCCGGGCGGTCATCCCGCCGCCCGGCAGGATCCCGACCGCCGCGTGCGTGTCGGCGAACCGGGCCCGTTCGGAGGCGATCAGGACGTCCAGGCCGAGCGCGAGCTCGAGGCCGCCGGTCATGACCGGGCCGTTGATCGCCCCGAGCGCGGGCTTGGTCAGCTGGCCCGCCATCACGATGGCCTCCGACGCCCGGGCGGGGGGACGCTGCAGCCGGGCGAACTCCTTGAGGTCAAGGCCCCCGCAGAAGGCCGGGTCGGTACCCGTGACGACGATCGCGCGGACTTCCGGGGCAGACTCGGCCCGGGTGAAGGCGTCGATAAGGGCCGCCGCCAGCGTGGAGTCGATCGCGTTGCGAGCCTGCGGCCGGCTGAGCGTGATCACCGCTACCCCGTCGCTGACGGCGTAGATCACCGGCTGTTCCGTCACTGTCCGAACCTCCAGTGTGAGTGCGTATCCGGCGCATACGAGCGGAGCACGTCCTTGGCGACGATGACCCGCTGCAGCTCCAGTGATCCCTGGGCGACCTCGTAGAACTTCGCCTCGCGGTACAGCCGCTCGACCGGCAGGTCCCTGGTCATGCCGTACGCGCCGCAGACCTGCATCGCGTCACTGGTGACCTTCCGGGCGGCCGGCCCGGTGACCAGCCGCAGCGCCGCGGCCCGGGCGCTGATGTCGGTGCCGTCGTCGTGCAGCCGCGCCGTCTCGTACAGCATGGCCCGGGCGGCGAGGACCGCGGCCCGCATGTCGGCGAGCAGCGACTGGATGCTCGCGAACTTGGCGCCGATCGCGGTACCGCGGTGCGTCCGGTGCAGCGCGTACGCGGTGGCCTCGTGCAGCGCTCGCTGGGCCACGCCGACGTTGATCGCGGACACCCGCAGCTTGCCCACTGCTTCGCCGGCCAGCATGACGTCGAAACCGCCGCCGACCCCGCCGATCAGATCGCCGGTGCCCGCGCGGACCGATTCGAGGTACACGGGACGCGCCCCGGTGCCGCCGAAGGCCATGACCTCGGCCGCGGGCCCCGTGGTCCAGCCCGGCTGCGCGGTGTCGACGACAAACGCGCAGACCTGCTGCTCCTCGGTGACCGCGAACACCAGGGCGATCGCCGCCTCGGCCGCGTACGAGATGAACATCTTCTGGCCGTCGAGGATCCAGCCGTCACCGTCCCTACGGGCCCGGGTGGTGAGCTGCCGGGGATCCGATCCGGTCTGCGGCTCGGTGAAAGCCCACGCGGCCGGGACCTCGCCGGCGACCAGCCGTGGCACCCAGCGAGCCGCGACCGGCTCGGGCGCGTGCGCGAGCAGCGCCTGCGCCACCTGGACGGTCGTTCCCGGGTACAGGGCGGCCACCGCGCAAGAGTAGGCCACTTGCTCGAGTGCGACGATGTACGCCAGCGTCGAGGCTCCGGCACCGCCCGCTTCCGGCGCGAACGGCAGGCCGAAGATCCCCATCGACCGCAGTTCTTCCCACACCGGCTTCGAGAAGGCCTGCGTCCTGTCGATCTCGGCGGCGTGCGGCTCAAGTCGCTCCCAGGCACGCGCCCGGACGGTCTCCGCGACCGCCGCGCACTCCTCGTCCAGGATCATCTCGCTCCTCGCCTCTCAACGATAACTAAATATATAATTTAGCTAGTTTCAACGATAGGCCCGCGACCAGGATGCGACGTGATGTGATGACCAACGCGTCAACAGAGCAGGACCGCGAGTCGTTTGTCCTCGACGCGATGCTGCGGCGCCAAGCGCGGCTGCAGCCGGACAAGGTCTTCGCCCGGTTCGAGGACGGGACGTGCTGGACCTACGCGCAGACACTCGGTGAAGCGCGGCGCGTGGCCGCCAGCCTGCAACAGCTCGGGGTGGGACTCGGCGACCCGGTCCTGTGCTGGCTGCCGAACGGGCCGGAGCTGTTGCGCACCTGGTTCGGGATCAACCTGCGGGGAGCGGTCTACGTCCCGGTCAACACGGCCTACCGCGGCAGCCTGCTCGAACGGGTCGTGTGCGACTCGGGGGCACGGGTCCTCGTCGCGCACCACGCGCTGCTCGGGCGGCTGAACGACATCGACAACGGGGCCCTCGCCGACGTCGTGGTGATCGGCGCGCGGCCCGGTGACGTGCCCTTGCGGGCCGGCCTGCGCGCACTCGACGAGGCGACGGCGCTGCTCGGCGCCGACGGCCACGACTGGCGAGGCCCGGAACGCCCGCTCGAGCCGTGGGACCTGCAGGCGATCATGTACACGTCGGGCACGACCGGGCCGTCGAAGGGCGTGCTGGTCTCCTACCGGCAGCACAGCACCGCCTGCGGCGTGGTGCCCGCCGCGCCGGACGACAAGTACCTGATCAACAGCCCGCTGTTCCACGGGGGCGCGACGCTGCCGGTGGTATCCATGCTGAAGGTGGGCGGCTCAGTCGCGATCGTTGGCGGGTTCAGCACCACCGACTTCTGGCACGTGATCGAAACAACCGGCGTGAACTCCTGCACGCTGATGGGCCCGATGGCGCCGTTTCTCGTGCGGGCGGACGGCCCCGAGCGCGGCGGGCACGGGTTGCGGCGCGTGTGCATCGCCCCGTTCAATCAGGACGGCATCGCCTTCGCCGAGCGGTTCGGCGTCGAGGTCTACACGGCCTACAACAGCACCGAGATGTCGACGCCGCTGGTGGCGCATCCGGGCTTCGCCGCCGTGCCGGGCATCTGCGGACGCCCGCGTCCGGGCGTGGAGGTCCGCATCGTCGACGAATTCGACCGCGAACTCCCGGACGGCGAGGCCGGCGAGCTGATCGTGCGGACCGATCAGCCCTGGACCATGACCTACGGGTATCACCGGATGCCGGAAGCGACCGTGGCAGCCTGGCGAAACGGCTGGTTCCACACCGGGGACGCCTTCCGGCGCACCGCCGACGGCGATTACGTGTTCGTCGACCGGCTGAAGGACGCGATCCGGCGGCGCGGCGAGAACGTCTCATCGGTCGAGGTCGAGGCCGAGGCGCTCACGCATCCCGACGTGGCCCGGGCCGGCGCCGTCGGCGTGCCCAGCGAGTACGCGGAAGAAGAAATCCTGCTCGCCGTCGAGCCGGCCGCCGGTGCACAGATCGATCCGCGGCTGCTGGCGGAGTATCTGACCGGGCGACTGCCGTACTTCATGGTCCCGCGCTATATCCGGGTGGTCGCCGAACTCGCCATGACGCCCAGTGGCAAGGTGCGCAAAGACGTCTTGCGCCAGCAGGGGGCGGCCGGCGCCTGGGACCGGGAGGCCGCGGGGATGGTGCTCAAGCGCGAGCGTCTGTCATGAGGCGTCAGAAGACGCCATAGCCCCCGTCGATGCGGAACGCGTCGCCGGTGTGGAAGCCCGACGCCTTGCTGGCGAGGTAGACCGCGATCCCCGCCCAGTCCTCCGGCTCGCCCCACCGGCGCAGCGGTATCCGGGGCATGATGCGGTCGCCGACGCCGGGCTTCTCCAGCCACGCGGCGAACTGCGGAGACCGCGTCCAGCCGGGCAGCAGGGCGTTCGCCCTGATGTTGTACTTGCCGAGCTCGACGGCCAGGGTCCGCATCAGCGCGAGGATCGCCGCCTTCGCGGCGGCGTAGCCCGCCTCCCGCGGCGCCCCGAACTCCGCGGCCAGGCTGGACGTGCCAACCAGGCTGCCCCCCGTGCCCTGCGCGATCATCTGCCGGGCGGCCGCGCGCAGGGTCAGGTACGTGCCGTCCAGATTGACGGCCATCTCCGCGCGCCAGGCCTCGAGCGTCGAGTCCACGAACCGCGGGTTGCCCCACTTGCCGGTCACGGCCGCGTTGGCGAAGCACGAGTCCAGCCGGCCATATCGCGACACGACGGCGTTCATCCCGTCCTCGACCGCCTGCTCCTCGCTGATGTCGACGATCATCGCCATGACGTCCGTCCCCGTCGAGCGCAGGGTTTCCAGCGCGGCGGCGTTCTTGCCGGCGTTGGTTCCCCAGATACAGACCGCGCTGCCCGCCCGGGCGAGCCCCGTGGCCAGCCCGAGCCCGATCCCCGAGTTCCCGCCCGTCACCAGCGCGACCTGGCCGCTGAGGTCGAACAGGGCGTCATCCATCGCCGTTACCTCCGCGGTCAGTACGCGCTCACGATGCGCTGGCCGATGATCATCTTCTGGATCTCCGAGGTGCCCTCCCCGATCAGGAGCATCGGCGCGTCCCGGTAGAGCCGCTCGATCTCATACTCGGTCGAGTAGCCGTACCCGCCGTGGATCCTGAAGGCGTCCTCGACGACTTCCTTGCAGGACTCGGCGGCGAGGTACTTGGCCATGCCGGCCTCGACGTCCGTCTGGCCGCCCTCGTCCTTCCGGCGTGCCGCCAGCACCATCATTTGATGAGCGGCTGTCACTTTGGTGGCCATCTCAGCAAGCTTGAAGCTGATCGCCTGGTGCTCGCCGATGATTCTTCCGAACGTACGCCGGCTTCTCGCATAGCTCACGGCCAGCTCGAAGGCGCGCAGGGCCACCCCGCAGCCGCGCGCAGCCACGTTGACCCGGCCCACTTCGATGCCGTCCATCAGCTGGTAGAAGCCGCGGCCCGCCTTGTCGGCGCCGCCGAGGACCCGGCCCGCGGGAACGCGGCACTCGTCGAGGATCAGCTCGGTGGTGTCCACGCCCTTGTAGCCCATCTTGTGGATCTTGCCGGGCACGGTCAGGCCCGGCCGGGTCTCGCCGAACCCCGGATCCTTCTCCACCAGGAACGCTGTCAGGCCGCGGTGCGGTCGCCCCGCGTCGTCGCCGGTCCGCGCGAGCAGCACGACGAGGCTGGCGGTGGACCCGTTGGTCAGCCACATCTTCTGGCCGGAGATCAGGTAGCCGTCCCCGTCGGGGCGCGCCGCGGTGCGGATGGCGGCCACGTCCGAGCCAAGCCCGGGCTCGGACATCGACAGCGCGCCGCGCACCTGTCCGGTGGCCATCCGGGGCAGGAAGTACTCCCGCTGCTCGTCGGTGCCGTGGGTGGCGATCAGGTAGGCGGCCATGAAGTGCGTGTTGATGATGCCGGAAATGCTCATCCAGCCGCGGGACAGCTCCTCCACGACCAGGGCATACGTGAGCAGGGACTCGCCAAGCCCGCCGTACCGCTCGCTGATCGTCAGCCCGAAGACGCCGAGTTCCTTCAGCCGTTCCACGATCTTGTCGGGGTAGG
>DATBBI010000490.1:0-4422 GCA_036271115.1 Trebonia sp. | reverse complement strand
GACCCTCGGCCGCGCGCGCCGCGAGGCTGACGAGGTGCTCACCAAGGCCCGGCGCCAGGCGGAGCAGATCACCGGCGACGCCAGGGCGCGCGCCGAGAGCCTGGAGCGGGACGCCCAGGAGCGGCACCGCCAGGCGATGGGCTCGCTTGTCCAGCAGCGTGAGGAGCTTGAGCGCCGGGTCGACGACCTTCGCGCCTTTGAGCGGGAGTACCGCAGCAGGCTGAAGGCGTACCTGGAGGGTCAGCTTCGCGACCTCGAAGCCGGCGTGACCGACAGCGGCACGTTCCCCGCCGTGTCACAGCCGACCGCGCCGCAGCTTCCCGCTGGCGTTGGACAGCCCGCGATCCGCAACGGCGGGCAAGCCGCGCCCACCGCCGCGCAGTATGCCGTCCCCGAGCACGCGGGCTACCGCCCAGACGGTCGCTAACCCGGCCAGCCAGCACCTCCGGCGCGCCCGGACACAAGGAGATGACAGGTGATCCGGTTCAGCGCCGCGCTGGTCGCTGTCGCCGTCGGCGTCCTTGTCGCCGGGGTGGTCACGAGCAAGCTGCTGTTCGTGTACGTGGCGATCGGGGTCAGCGCGGCCGCGCTGGTCGCGCTCGCCATCGGGGTGATGCTCAAGCGCGCGGAACTGTTCGGCGAACCGGGGGCGTCACCGGCCCCCGCCGCCGCGGGCTCGAGCACACAGGAACCGCGACTCCCCAGTCAAAACCAGGTTCTCCCGAACGGGCCCGTGGATTCTCCCGGCACCCAGCCTCCTGCCGGGGGTTCCGCTGCCTTCTCCGCCGGGCAGTTCCCGCCTGACGCCGGCAGCTCCAGGGACGCGGTCCGGACAGCCGCGAAGGAGGGCCAGCAAAGCGGTCAGGGGACCCCAGGATTCGGCTCGCCCGGATCCGGCCAGCCCGAATATGGCCAGCCCCGGCCGGCCTTCGGCCAGCCCGCGCAGGGCACGCCTTCCGGCAGGGAACCCCAGCCCAGCCAGTCTCAGCCTGCCCAGGCTCAGCCGGCCTTCGACCTGGCCGCGTTCGCCCAGGGTGTCCAGGCCGCGCAGGGCGCCCAGCCCGGCAGGGAGCACTCCGGCCGCGAGACGCCGGCCAGGGAAGCGGCCGCCAGAGGCGACTGGGCCACCAGGAACGCCCCGGCGCAGGACAGCCCGGCCCGGGGCCCGCAGGGAGGGGAGAAAGCCGCTCCCTGGGATACCCCGGCGCGGGACAGCGCGGCACGGGAAGGCGCTTCCTGGGGCGCCCCAGGGCGCGAAGCCGCGGCGTGGAATGCCCCGGCCTGGGATGCTCCGCCGCGGGAAGCCCCGAGCTGGCAGCCGCCGCAGCCGCTGGGCACCCCTCGCCCGGATGCCCCGCCGCCCGACGCCCCGCCGCCGGCGGTCCCGCCACGGGCTGACCGCCCGTCCCGCTCGTTCGAGCCGTTCGGCTCTTCGCCCCAGTCGCAGCCCGCCGACCCGCCGGCCCGCCCCGGCCGCGACCGCCCGGCCGCGGAGGAACCGCGCCCGGCGACCCTCAGCTGGTTCGACCGCCCGGCGCGCCTCCGCCACGACACCGAAGAGGACCGCCCGGCCGCCACGGACACCCGCCGCGAAGCCGAGCCGGCATCCAAGGCCGGCGAACCCCGCAAGCCCGACGTCCCCCGCGACGCTGAGGCTTCGCCAAGGACTGGCACGACCCCTGACGCAGGCCCCGCCCGCAGGCCCGATGCCATGCCCAAGCCCGACGCGCCCGCTGACCCGAAGACCGACCCGGCGGCCAAGGCCGGCCGGACCCCTGACGCCGACGCGACCTCTGACGTAGCGCCAACGCGAGCCGAGCCAGCGTTCACGCCCCGCACGACCGCCGACGCTGGGACAACATCAAGGGACAACGCGACGTCTAGGGTCGGCGCGACCGGCGACGGCGGGACGACGCCGAGGGACAACGCGACGTCAAAGGCTGGCCAGACCCCCGACGCCGGGACGACGCCAAGGCCCGACACGACGCCTAAGGCCGGCGCGGCCTCTGACGCGGGCGCAACGCCGAGGCGCGGCGCGGCGCCGCAGGCGGAACTGACCCCTGACGCCGAGCTGACGCCGAAGGCCGGCGTGGCGTCCAGGGCCGATGCCCCGTCCACGGCTGGCCCGCGGGACGAGTCCGCACAGAGCATCCGCACGTCGCCCAAGCCCCAAGACGACGACTACGCGGGCGCGGCGGCAAGGTCCGGCGCCGAGCCCGCGGCGTCGATGGCCCGCGAAGCCGGCTCCGGCTTGGCGGACGCCAAGCCGGCCAAACCGCCGGAGACCGCCACGTCCGCAGAGCAGGACGACAAACCGCCCGCCGCCCGCGACAGCGAGACCGGCCAGCAGCGTCAGGTCACCGTGGTTCCCGGCGTCCCCCGCTACCACACCGACAACTGCATCCTCATCCGCTTCATGGGCGATGACGGCGTGCAGCAGATGTCGCTCAAGGCGGCCACCGACGCCGGGTGCACCCCCTGCGGCGCCTGCCAGCCCGGCGATTGACCCCCGCGGGACATCTTCCCATCACTTCCGTGGGGATAAATCGGGCAATCCGGACAGCAAAGTGGTCATAACCGATGGGAAGTTGCTCTAGGCGTCCGCCGACGCCCGCCCTACCCTACGTTCGGTAACCTCTTAGCACTCTTCGTCTTCGCATCAGTTTCGGTCCTTTTGAAACGGTTAAACGGCTCGAAAAGGGACCAAAAGTGATACGAAGATGAGCGGCGACCGCGCGGACGACCACACAGATCACAGGACGTTACCGCTGTGACAGGCCGCAGGCGCAAAGCAGACGCAAAACGCGAGCGGCCGGTGCCCGCGGCACCTCCGCGGGGCACCGGCCGCACCGAGCCGGCCGGTGGCCGCCGCCTAGGCGGCGGCCACCGCCAGCCAGAACCTGAGCGCCAAGTCGCCGTCGTTGTGCTCGTACCACGTCCCGGCGTCATCGCCGGGCCTGTCCCCGGGGCCGAACGACACCGCCAGCACCTCACTCGCGATCAGCTCGCCGTGCGCGGCCAGCGCCGCGGTGAGGTCCGGGTCGCCGGCGGACCAGCGCACGGCGATCCGGTCGGTGACCTCTAGGCCGTCGCTCTTGCGCGCCTCCTGGATGAGCCGGACAACCTCGCGGGCCAGACCCTCCGCGCGCAGCTCATCGGACACGGACAGGTCGAGCGCCACCGTCTCGCCGCCGGCCACCGCAACGCCCCAGCCTTCCAGCGGCGTCTGCGTCACCACCAGGTCCTCCGCCGACAAGGACACGGCGCCGAGCGACTCCACCTCGATGGTGGCCGTGCCCGCAAGAACGGCGTGCGCGAGCGCCGCCGGGTCCGCCGCCCCGATCGCCGCCGCGACCGCCGGGGTCGAGGACCGGAACCGGCGGCCGAGAGACCGGAACTCCGGCTTGACCGTGTAGGTCACGAGCTCCCCGCCCACCGAGTCCAGCGACTCGAGCGCGTGCACGTTCAGCTCGTCGGCCACCAGCTCCCGCAAAGCCGAGGGCAATGACCCGAACCCCGCCGCGCCGACCAGCGCACGGGACAGCGGCTGCCTGGTGCGCACCCCGGCGGCCGACCGCGCCGACCGGCCCAGCTCGACCAGCCGGCGCGCCAGCGCCATCTGCGCGGACAAGTCCGCGTCGATCAGCGACGCGTCATAGCCAGGCCACGACGACAGGTGCACGGACTCCGCCTCGTCACCGGGTCGCAGCACGCCCCACACGTAGTCGGCTAGGAACGGCGTGATCGGCGCCATCAGCTGCGTCAGCGTTACGAGCGCCCAATGCAGGGTGGCGAACGCCGCCGCCCCGTCGGCGGTCTCCGGCCCGTCCCAGAACCGCCGCCGGGACCGCCGGACGTACCAGTTCGACAGGTCGTCGATCAGCGCGGCCAGCCGCCGGCCTGCCGCGGCCGTGTCGAACGCCTCCAGCGAGGCGGTCACGTCCCGCACGCACGCGTGCAGCTCCGACAGCAGCCACCGGTCCAGCAGCGGCCGGTCGGCCGGCGGCGGCGCCGACGCGGCCGACTCCGGCGTCCACGCCTGCCCGGAGGCGGACCCCGCGGACGACGCGTTTGCGTACAGCACCAGGAACGAGGCCGTGTTCCAGTACGTGAGCAGCACCTTGCGCACGATCTCGTCGAGTACCGACGGGCCGATCCGCCGCTGCCCCCACGGTGACCCGGACGCCGCGAAGAACCACCGCACCGCGTCCGCGCCGTGGGCGTTCATCAGCCCCATCGGCTCCATTACGTTGCCGAGGTGCTTCGACATCTTGCGGCCCAGCTCGTCCACGACGTGCCCGAGGCACACGACGTTCTCGTACGACGAGTGCCCGAACACCAGCGTGCCCACCGCCATCAGCGAGTAGAACCAGCCGCGGGTCTGGTCGATCGCCTCGCAGATGAACTGCGCCGGGTACGCCT
>DATBBI010000489.1:0-7120 GCA_036271115.1 Trebonia sp. | reverse complement strand
CGCCGGCGAGGAGACCGCGCTGATCAACTCGCTGGAAGGCAAGCGCGCCGAGCCGCGGAACAAGCCGCCGTTCCCCGCGCAGTCCGGCCTGTTCGGCAAGCCGACCGCGGTCAACAACGTGGAGACGCTGCTGTCGGTGCTGGAGATCCTGCGCGTCGGCGGGCCCTCGTTCGCATCGGTCGGGACCGAGAACTCGACCGGCACCCGGCTGTTCTGCCTGTCCGGCTGCGTCGCGCGGCCCGGCTTGTACGAGTACGACTTCGGCGTCACGCTGCGCGAGGTGATCGACGCGGCCGGCGGCGTCCGCGACGGGCGGCCGCTGCGGGCGGTGCTGCTCGGCGGCGCGGCTGGCAGCTTCGTCGGGCCGTCCGCCCTCGATACGCCGCTGACGTTCGAGGCGGTTCGCGCGGCCGGCACCACGCTCGGCTCCGGGGTCGTGCTCGTGCTCGACGACACCGTGGACGTGGTCGCGCTGCTGCGCCGGATCACGCAGTTCTTCCGCGACGAGTCCTGCGGGCAGTGCGTGCCCTGCCGGGTCGGCACGGTGCGCCAGGAGGAGCTGCTGGCCCGGCTGGCGTCCGGCACGCCGCGCGGGAGCGTGGCTACCGAGCTGGCCTTGCTCGACGACATTGGCTCGGTCGCGCGCGACGCCTCGATCTGCGGGCTCGGCCAGACCGCGATTTCCGCCGTCCAGTCCGCGGTCAAACTGGGCCTGATCGGGAGCTGAACCGTGACTGCTGTGTTCCTTGAGACGCCCAAGCGGCTGGTCGACGTCGAGATCGACGGCAAGGCCGTTCGCGTGCCCGAGGGCGCGACGCTCCTTGAGGCGTGCCGCGCCGAGGGCATCGACACGCCCACCTTGTGCTACCTGGAGAACCTGACGCCGGTGAACGTCTGCCGGGTCTGCGTGGTCGAGGTCGAGGGGTCCCGGACGCTGGTGCCCGCCTGCTCGCGCAAGGCTGAGCCGGGCATGAAGGTGTACACCGACTCCGACCGGGTCAAGACCAGCAGGAAGATGGTGCTGGAGTTCCTCGGCTCGTCGGCGGACATCTCGCTGGCCTCGGCCGACGTGCAGCGCTGGGTCGCCGATTACGCGGTTGACCCGTCCCGGTACGGCACGCCGGCGGCGGACCACGAGGCGGGGGAGCGGGACGCCACCCGGCCGGGGGAGCACCACGCGGTCGTCTCTGGCGACTCGGCCGCCACGGTGCGGCAGCCGGTGAAGTACGACAACGACAGCTACATCCGCGACTACTCGCGCTGCATCCTCTGCTACAAGTGCGTGGAGGCGTGCGGGCCGGACGCGCAGAACACGTTCGCTATCGCGGTGGCCGGCCGCGGCTTCGACGCCCGCATCTCCACCGAGTACGACGTGACGCTGCCCGACTCGGCGTGCGTGTACTGCGGCAACTGCATCGGCGTCTGCCCGACCGGGGCGCTGATGCCCGCGTCGGAGTACAACATGCGCCAGGCCGGCACCTGGGACGAGTCCGCGCAGACGGTCACCACCACGATCTGCCCCTACTGCGGCGTCGGCTGCAACCTGGAGCTGCACGTCCAGGACAACACGATCATCAAGGTGACCTCCCCGATGGACCACGACGTCACCCACGGCCACCTCTGCGTCAAGGGCCGCTTCGGCTTCGAATTCGTCCAGCGCCGCGCCCGCGAGTAACCCCGCGAACGCCCGACCGTGAAGCGCGTGCTGATCACCGGGATGTCCGGGACAGGCAAGAGCTCGCTGCTTGCCGAGCTCGCCGCCCGCGGCTACCGGGCCGTCGACACCGACTACGGCGACTATTTCCAGGTCATCGACGGCGAGAGCCTGTGGCGCGAGGACCAGATCAGCGCGCTGCTGTCCAGCGCTCCCGACGAGCTCCCTGGCGTGCTGTTCGTGCAGGGCACGACCCGCAACCAGGTTCTCTTCTACCCTCGTTTCGATCACATCGTCCTGCTCAGCGCGCCGCCCGAGGTACTGGCTGAGCGGCTGGCCGCCCGCACCACCAACCCCTACGGCAAGGATCCCGCCGAGCTCGCCGAGACACTCCAGTACCAGCGAACGGTCGAACCGCTGCTCAGGGCCTCAGCCACCCTCGAAGTGGTCACCACGGTGCCCGTCGAGAGGGTCGCCGACATCATCCTTGACCACGTGCTATGACCCGGCGTCGCGGTTGACGCGGGCCAGGCCCAGCCTGGCGACGCTCACGTCGTCGCGGCCGTGTCCGGCGTCGACGGTGGCGCGCCACTGCCGGGACAGGGCGGCAAGCAGCGGCAGCGTGGCGCCAGGGGCTTCGGCTAGCGCCAGGTCCACGTCCTTGAGAGCCCACTGGAGCGGGAACTCGGGCGCGTAGTCGCCGCGCTCCATCTTGTGCAGCTTGGCGTCCGCGATGGGCGCGTCGAGCGGGCCACCCTCGATCGCCTCGGCCAGCTTGCCGGTGTCGACGCCCAGCTGGGTGGCCAGTTCCAGCGCCTCGGCGACACCCTCGATGAGAATGGACATGTAGGCGTTCACCACGATCTTCATCCGGCTCCCCTGGCCAGGCTCGCTGCCGAGCCACAGGGTCTTGCGGCCGATCGCCGCGAACACCGGCCTGGTCGCCTCCTGCGCGGCTGTCGGCCCTGAGGCGAGGATGAGCAGCTGCCCCTGCTCGGCGGGTCCCTTGCTGCCGGACACCGGCGCGTCGACGAAGAGCACGTCGGGCCGGAGACTGCCGAGCCGGCGCGCGATTTCGGCACTGGCCGCCTCGCCGATCGTGCCCATCTGCGCCCACGCCGCCGACCGGCCGAACGCTCCGGCCACCCCCCCATCGAAGATCACCGAGGTGACGACGTCCGGGGTCGGCAGCATGGTGATGACGACGCCGGCATCGCGCACTGCTTCGGCGGGCGTCGCGGCGACCTCGGCGCCCGCCTCGGCCAGCGGCGCGGTCGTCGAAGCGGACCGGTCCCACACGGTCGTCCTGAGCCCTGCCCCGAGCAGGTTGCGGGCCATCGCCGCACCCATGATGCCGGTGCCGAGCACCGCCGTTCGCGGGCCCTCGCCGCGATCATCTGTCGCGCTCATGCGGGTGCCTCCTCCCAGTAGTCAGTCCCGGACGCGCTCGTAGACCTGGCCCAGGCTGCGCGCGTGCCCGCGGATGTCCAGCGATCGGAAGTTGGCCGCGAACCAGGCCCTCAGCCCGGGCGTCCACGGAATGCGGCGGGCGTTGTTCGGGGACAGCCACACGTAGTCCGCGCGGGACAAGATGTTCTGCCACGCTGCCACCACGTCCGGATGGCCGGCCGCGCCGCCCTGAACGCTGACCCCGTTGGTGAGCACCAGCGTCTGCGCGAGCCCGTCGAGCACGTCGGGGCAGCCTGGCCGCGCGGCGGTGAACCGGTTGGCCGCGATCGCGAGCGAGATCTCGTCGCTCACCACACAGGAGCCCGCGGGGATCAGCGCCTGGTCGGGGTGCACGCTCGTCGCGCCCAGCCCGCGAAGCTCGCTCACCTGGAACGCCGCCACGGAGAGCACTACCACCGCGCAGCAGTCGATGAGGGCCCGCCGCACCTGCGGCCGGGCGCGGAATCCGCTGGCCACCGCGCCGGCCGCGCACCCGAAGGACAGCGCGAGCCAGGGCGCGGCGAAGGCCGGGTAGTGGTAGAAGAACGCCGAGTAGCCAAGCACGGCCGCCACCGTCGCGACCGCGGCGGCCAGCACGTACCACTCCAGCGGCGACGGGCGCCCCGGCTCCCACAAGTAGCCGATCGCGAGCACACAAGCCCCGAGCAGCGCCACCACGTACGGCAGCCAGCCGACGCTGGCGTTCGAGGTCGCCGCCGCGCCGCTGTCGGCGAACAGCGAGTCCACGCCCGCCGTCAGCGAGAAGTGGCCCCCGCCGTTCAGCACGTCGATCAGGCCGGTGAGGTGCGCCAGCCGCAGCGATACCGGGACGTAGGTGCCCGCCCGCGTCGCCTGGTCGAACAGCGTGCTGCGGGCGAACGCCGCCGGCGCGAACGCGAAGAACGGCAGCACGGGAACCACGAACCCGGCGATGGCCCCCAGGGTGTAGGCGCCAGCCCGGCGGACCCGGCCCGCCCAGCCGTTGCCGGTCAGCAGGCAGACCGCCAGCAGCAGCACGGCGGGCAGCGCCGCCCAGTACTTGATCGCCCCGGCGAACCCGATCGCCACCCCCGCCCACAGCAGCCGCTGGGACGAGGCGAGCCGGCCGCGGCGGAACGCGATGCAGACCGCGAGCAGGCAGAACAGGTTCAGCCACGGCTCCAGGAGCAGCGTGTGCGCGGTCGCGACGTCGTCCGGGTAGATGGCGAGCAGCCCGCAGGTCACCAGCGTGACGAGCACGCCGCGGTACCGCACCAGGCTGCCCGCCAGCGGCACGCACGCGGTGCTGGCCAGCACGGTCAGCAGCCGCGCCGCCGCCATCGCGTGGGCGGTGGCGCCGATCTTGCTGAGCACCGCGACCGGGGCCATCAGCAGCAGGATGCCCGGCGGCTGCACGAGCGCGAAGTCGTGATAGGGGAGCGACCCCTGCAGCAGCCTGATGGCCCCGCCGAGGTACACCCCGTCGTCGTACTCGGTAACGCCAGTGAGGTAGCCGGGCCTGGTCAGCGTGTACAGCCGGATCGCCAGCGCGAGCAGCGTCCCGGCGAGCATGGCGAGCCCAGGCGGCGCCAGCCAGTAGGCGCGCAGCCGTGTCAGGGCCGGCGTTCCCGGCGCCGTGGCCGACCGCCCTCCGCCGGCCTCGCCACGCGTTCGTGAACTGCCGTTCCGGCGGAGACCAACTGGCACGAAACGCTCCGAGGTAGTTGCCGGGCGCGCGGATTACGCCGAGGCGGCAGCACGATCGAGGCACCGCTGCCCGACAGCAGCCACGCTTACTGAGCGTGGTCAACTTACCACAAGTGGCCAGAGTGACCGGCAGACGCCCCGGGCGGTATGGTCGCGAGCGTGGATGATCTCGCCCCGGCGCGGCGCCGGATCCCGCGCACGGACGCGCTGCTGGCCGACCCCCGGCTCACCGCCGCGCAGCACCGCCTGGGCCGCCCGCTGGTCAAGGCGGCCATCGCGAGGGCGCAGGCGAGGGCCCGCAACGCGGAGATCGAGCCGGAGCAGGTCGCCGACGCCGCCGTGGCCGAGCTGCCGCCGATCGCCGCGTCGCTGACACCGGTGATCAACGCGACCGGCGTGATCGTGCACACCAACCTCGGCCGGGCCCCGCTGAGCGCGGCCGCCGTGGCCGCGCTGCAGGCCGCGGCGGGCAACTGCGACGTGGAGTTCGACCTCGAGACGGGCGCGCGCTCACAGCGCGGCAAGGGCGCCCTCAGCGCCCTGCGTGCGGCGGTCCCTGGCGCTCAGGCGGCCGGCGTGGTGAACAACAACGCGGCCGCGATTGTGCTGGCCGCCACGGCGCTCGCCGCGGGCAGGGAGATCGTGATCAGCCGCGGCGAGCTGATCGAGATCGGCGACAGGTTCCGGCTGCCCGACCTGCTGACCGCCACCGGCGCGCGGCTGCGCGAGGTCGGCACGACGAACCGCACGACCGTGGCCGACTACGAGGCGGCGATCGGCCCGGACACCGGCTTCGTGCTCAAAGTCCACCCGTCGAACTACCGCATCGAGGGCTTCACCTCCAGCGTCGCGGTCAGCGACCTCGCCGCTCTCGGCGTCCCCGTGGTGCACGACATCGGCTCGGGCCTGCTCGCCCCGCACCCGCTGCTGCCCGGTGAGCCGGACGCGGCCACGTCCCTCGCCGACGGCGCGAACCTGGTCACCGCCAGCGGCGACAAGCTGCTCGGCGGCCCGCAGGCCGGCCTGCTGCTCGGCGACGCCGACCTGGTCCGCCGCCTGCTGCGGCACCCGCTCGCCCGCGCGCTGCGGGTCGACAAGCTGACCCTGGCCGCGCTCGAGGCGACGCTCGCCGGTCCGCCGCCCCCGGTCGCCCGCGCGCTGGCCGCCACCGCCGCCTCCCTTTCCCAGCGGTCCGAACGTATCGTCGCGACTCTCACCCGCCACTCCGTCGCCGCGGCCGTGGTGGACGCGGAGGCCGCCGTCGGCGGCGGCGGCGCGCCCGGCGTCACGCTGGCCAGCGCCGCCGTGGCGCTGCCAGCGGACTTCGCCACACCGTTGCGCCGGGGCGGCGCGGTCCGCCGCGGCGAGGTGCCCGCCGTGGTCGGCCGGGTGGCGCAGGGCCGGCTGCTGCTCGACCTGCGCGCGGTGGACCCCGACGACGATGACCGCCTGACCGCGGCCGTACTAACCGCGGCTGGGCTGGCGGCGGCGGGGGACACCTGATGTACGTGGTCGCCACCGCCGGGCACGTTGACCACGGCAAGTCAACGCTGGTCCGCGCGCTGACCGGGATGGAGCCCGACCGGTGGGCGGAGGAACGCCGCCGCGGCATGACGATCGACCTGGGTTACGCCTGGATGGCGCTGCCCGACGGGGAGAAGCTCGCCTTCGTCGACGTCCCTGGGCACGAGCGCTTCGTGCCGAACATGCTGGCCGGCCTCGGCCCCGTCCCCGCCGTGCTGTTCGTCGTGGCGGCGGACGGCGGCTGGATGCCGCAGTCCGCCGAGCACCTCGCGGCGGTCGACGCGCTGGCCGTACGGCACGGCCTGCTCGTGGTCACCCGCGCGGACCTGGCCGACCCGGAACCGGTGACCCGCGTCGCGCTGGCGGAGATCGCGAGGACCAGCCTCGGCAGCGTCGAGGCGGTCGCGGTCAGCGCGGTCACCGGCGCGGGCCTCGACGACCTGCGCGCTGCCCTTGCCCGCCTGGCCGCCACGCTCCGCAGTTCCGGAATGTCGGGCACTGGCGCGCCCGACATTCCGGAAATTTCACCATATGTTCCCCCCGTCCGGCTCTGGATTGACCGGTCGTTCACCGTCAGGGGGGCTGGCACGGTCGTCACCGGCACACAGCCGGCCGGGACCGTCGCGAATGGCCAGGAACTGCTGCTCACCCGCCGTCCTGAGGCCCAGCCGGTACGGGTGCGCGGCCTGCAGGCGCTCGGCGAGCCAGCCGAGCGGGTCACCGGCGTCGCCCGGGTGGCGCTCAACCTGCGCGGCGTGCCGCCCGACGTCCCGCAGCGCGGCATGGCGCTCATCGAGCCGGGCCGCT
>DATBBI010000488.1:0-6574 GCA_036271115.1 Trebonia sp. | reverse complement strand
TTCAACACCCGGCTCGTCTCGCAGACCGGGGACGGGGTCCTCACCGCCGGGGTTGGCACGTACGTGTTCTTCAACGCGAGCACGTTCCCGAGTCCCACGGCGGGCGCCGCCGCGTTCGCGGTGCTTTACCTGCCGTACTCGCTGATCGGGCCCTTCGCCGGGGTGTTCATCGACCGCTGGTCGCGGCGCCAGATCCTGGTCTGGTCGGCGCTGATCCGCGCGGTGTTCGTGGTGGCCACGGCCGCTGTAATGGCCGCGGGCAACCGCGGCGTGCCGCTGTACATCGCGGTGCTCGCCGTGCTCGGCGTCAACAGGTTCTTCCTCTCCTCGCTGAGCGCCGCCCTCCCTCACGTGGTGGCCGAAGACAAGCTGGTCATGGCCAACTCGGTCTCCCCGACCGTCGGCGGCATCATGAGCTCGATCGGGGGCATTCTCGCGTTCGGGCTGAATACGGCCACCGGCGACACCGAGCGAGGCGCCGCCGTGACCGTGCTCGTCGCCGGCGGCTGCTACGTCGCCGCGGGCCTGGTCGCGACGACCATGCAGAGGGACCTGCTGGGCCCGGACGCAGCGATCTGGCAGCCCGCGCGGCTCGGGGAGGAACTCGCCAGGGTAGCGGCCGGGCTGCTCGCCGGCGCCCGCTACGTGCTGCGGCAGCGCCAAGCGCGCGCCGCACTTGGCGCGATCGGCGGGTTCGGCTTGCTGTTCGGGCCGGTATTCCTGATGGCGGTCATCCTGTACAGGAACTACTTCTACCCGTCGCACGCCACGACCGCGGCGTCGCATGTCGCCGTGCTCGCGGTGGCCTCGGCGGTCGGCTACGCCTGCGCGGCGCTCGTCACGCCGCCCGCGACGAAGCGCGTGTCCAAGCAGGCCTGGATCGCGCTGATGCTGGTGCTCTCCGCCGTAGTGACCGGCCTGCTCGGTGAGACGTTCAACCAGATCGCCTACCTGGCGATCGGATTCTTCTTGTACCTCGCGAGGCAGGGGATGGCGATCTCGGTGACCACCATCATCCAGGAGGACGTCGAGGACATCTACCGCGGCCGGGTGTTCTCGTTCTACGACATGACGGGCAACGTAAGCTACGTGGCAGGCGCCGCGCTGTTCGCCGTGTTCATGCCGGCCAACGGCAAGTCCCCGGCGATCGTCGCCATCGCCGCGGTCGGCTTCGCGCTCGTCGCGGCCGCCTACTGGCTATCGGCCGGCGGCTCGAGCCCTTCGGCTTCCGCCCAGCGCAGCAGCTCCTGAGTGACCCGCTCCCGGCCGAGCTCGCCCTGCTCGAGCCGCACCTCGAGCAGGTAGTTCCACGCCTTGCCCACCAGCGGGCCAGGCGGAAGCCCCAGGATGCGCATGATCTCGGTGCCGTCAAGCTCCGGCCTGATCTTGTCGAGCTCCTCCTGCTCGCGAAGCTCCTCGATGCGCGCTTCAAGCGCGTCATACGAGGCCGCGAGCCTCGCGGCCTTGCGCGCGTTCCTTGTGGTGCAGTCGGCCCTGGTCAGCACGTGCAGCCGGCTCAGCAACGGGCCGGCGTCCCGCACGTAGCGCCGCACCGCGGAGTCGGTCCACTCGCCCTCGCCGTACCCGTGGAACCGCAGGTGCAGCTCCACCAGCCGGGACACGTCGGCGACGACCTCCTTGCCGAACCGCAGCTCGGCCAGCCGCTTGCGGGCCATCTTCGCCCCGACCACCTCGTGGTGGTGGAACGCGACCTTCCCGCCAGGCAGCAGCGTCCGCGTCTTCGGCTTGCCGATGTCGTGCAGGATCGCCGCGAGCCGCAGCACGAGGTCGCGGGACAGCCCGTACCGCGGCTCCAGGTCGATCGCCTGCCGCAGCACGGTGAGCGAATGCTCGTAGACGTCCTTGTGGTGGTGGTGCTCGTCGACCTCCATGCGCAGCGCGGGCAGCTCAGGCAGCACCTGGTCAGCCACCGAGGTCCGCACCAGCAAGTCGATGCCGTACGCCGGGTTGTCCGTCAGCGTCAGCTTGGTCAGCTCGTCGGTGATCCGCTCCGCGGAGACGATGGACAGCCGCGGTGCCTGGGCACGCATCGCCGCCTGCACGTCATCCGCGACCGTGAAACCAAGGCGCGCCGCGAACCGCGCGGCACGCAGCATCCGCAGCGGGTCGTCGGAGAACGAGTCCGCCGGCCGCCCCGGCGTCCGGATCATCCGCTCCTGCAGCGCGGCGAGCCCGCCGAACGGGTCGACGAGTTCGTACGACGGCAGCCGGGCGGCCATCGCGTTCATCGTGAAGTCGCGCCGGACCAGGTCCTCATCGAGCGACGTGCCGTACTTCACGTTGGGCTTGCGTGACCGCGGCCCGTACGACTCGCTGCGGTAGGTGGTTATCTCGAAGATGTCGTTGCCCTTGCGCAGGCCGACGGTACCGAAATCGATCCCCACCGTCCACGTCTTGTCGGCCCACTCGCTGACGATCTCCAGCACCCGCTCAGGCACCGCGTCAGTGGTCATGTCGAGGTCGCCCGCGGGATGGCCGCCGAGGAACACGTCGCGCACGGACCCGCCGACGAGCGCCAGCTCATGCCCGGCGCTCGCGAACAGCTCGCCGAGCTCCGCCGCGGCAGGCGTCTGCGACCGCAGCAGCGCCGCGGCGGCCTTGCGCTGGCCGACGCTGAGCTGACCGGACCCGGGCGGGGGGACGGCGGAAGTGGGATCTGACACGCGCATCGAGGGTCTAGCCCATTCCTTTCCGGCAAACGGCCATAGCATGCAAAGCGTGCGTACCGTCGTTCGTACCCTGATCGCTGTCTTCCTCGCCACCGCGGCGCCGGTTCTCGCCGCGCCAGCGGTGCGGGCTCATGCCCAGGAAGTTCAACAGCAGTCATTCCGAACGAACTCGGCCGGCTCCGGACACCTCACCATTTCCGTCGACGGGGTAAGCCCGAGCTACGCCACGCCCACCGCGACGATCACCGTGCGCGGCACGGTGACCAACGATACCGGCTCTCCCGTCACCGGCGTCCAGGTCCAGCTGCTGAGCTCGTCAGTGCCCTTCTACGCCCGCTCGGAGATGGACAGCTACGCGGCCGGGCATGACACGCTCCTTTACCTGGCACCGGAGGGAACCGCCGCCACCCTGCCAGGCACGCTGCACTCCGGCAGGACCGCGCACTGGACCGCGTCGTTCCCCGCGGCTTCGGTCGGTTATCCCCAGTTCGGCGTGTACCCGCTGGCGGTACAGGCGGAGGACGCCGTCGGCACGCCGCTCGCCGCCGACCGTACGCTGCTGCCGTACTGGCCGGGGAACGGCGCCGTGACGTCGCTGAACGTGGCGTGGATCTGGCCGCTGATCGACGCGCCGCAGCAGGGGATGTGCGGGGCGACGCTGGCCACCAACTCGCTGGCCGGCAGCCTCAGCGCCCGGGGCAGGCTCGGCACGCTCCTCGACGTCGGCCAGCAGTGGGCGACGCAGGATGACCTGACATGGGCAGTCGACCCGGCGCTGGTGTCGGACGTCAACGTGATGACCAGCAAGTACGCCGTGGGCGGCCTCTCCACCTGCTCCGACAGGCAACTCCAGCAGCCGAGCGTCGCGGCGGCGCAATGGCTGTCGCTGCTGCGCGCTTCGACCGCGACCGAGCCGATGCTCTTCACGCCGTACGCCGACGCCGACGTCGCCGCGCTGACCAGGGCGGGCCTCGAGCAGATCACGCGCACGGCTTACCACGTCGGTGAGTCGGTGACGTCCGCGCTCTTGCCCCGCCAGGCGTCGGTCCCGGTCGCCTGGCCGACCGACGGCGCGGCGAATGCCAGCACGCTCACCAGCCTCGCGCACGATGGCGCGGCCTCCACCGTCGTACTGAACAGCGGTGCGCTGCCCTCAAGCGACGGGCAGTACGACAACGCCCTCAGCGCGACCACCGCCGGGGACGGCACCACAATGGGGGTGCTGCTCGCCGACTCGGGGATCACCGGCCTGCTCGGGTCGGTGTCGGCGAGTTCGTCAGCGCGGGCACAATTCGACGCGGCGCAGGACTTCCTCGCGGACACCGCGATGATCCTCGCGGAGGCGCCGAACCTGCAGCGGTCGCTCGTGATCGCCCCGCCGCGGCACTGGGACCCGTCCGCGGCGGAGGCGGGGGCGCTGCTGTCGATGACCTACTCCGCGCCGTGGCTGCACAAGACCGACCTGTCCAGCCTCGCCGCGGCTGCCGCGCACCTGTCTCCAAAGGGGAAGGCGCCCACCCGCTGGCCCAGGGGCGCGCTGAGCGCCGGCTACACCGACCAGGTCGCCGCGGTCAACGCGAGCGCCACGCTGTACAAGGACCTGCTGTACCGGCCAGGCCCGAACATGCTGCATTCGGTCAACGCGGCGGTGGCCGCGACCACCTCGGCCGCCTGGCGCGGCGCGGGGGCGGCTGGCGGCTGGCAAGCGCTGACCAATGTCCGTGACAACCTGACCGCGAAAGAGCAGAAGGTATCGATCATCACCGGGAAGAAGATCCTGCTCGCCGGGACGTCGGGGACCACCCCCGTGTCGGTGCAGAATCTGCTTCCTGTGGAGGTCCAGGTGCGGGTGGTGGCGACGCCTTCGGCCGGCAGCCAGCTCTCGGTCAGCAAGTTCGCGGACCTGATCCAAGTGGCGGCGGGGCAGACGGGTACGGTGCGGATCCCGCTGCATTCCAGCGCCATCACCACCACCACGATGCAGCTACAGTTGCAGACTGAGAACGGGTCGCCGCTGACCTGGACGTCGCAGTTGCTGAGCGTCCAGGCGACGCGGTACGGACGGGCCCTGCTCGTGCTGATTGCCGCGGCGCTAGGGGTGCTCGTCCTGACGTCCGTGGCGCGGTGGATCCGTCGATGGCAGAGCGACGGCAGGAACGACACGAAGGCTGACGGCAGATCTGGAGGGACGGGATGAGCAGGCCGACGCGGCCCCCCGGGCCGCCGCCGCCAGACGAGGATCCGCAGGTCCCTCCGCCGCCGCCACCGCAGGTGCGGCCGCAGCCTAGGTTCACCCCGCGGCAGCCGGCGCCGTCCGGGCCGCCGGGACCGTCCGCGCCGCCGCGAGAGTCACATCCCTACCGGCAGCCGTCGCAGGCGGCCCCGCCCGTGGCGCAACCGCCACCGCCGCCGCCAGCTCCTCCGCCCGCGCAGCCGACCTTTACTCCGCGCAGGGATCCTGGACAGGACGGCATGCAACGCGACGGTGCGCCACGCGACGGTGCGCCACGCGATGGGGGGCAGCGGGGACGGTCCGGACGGCACGGCGCTGGCAACGGCGCGGGGCGCGGTCCCGGCCGGCGCGACAGGGACAGCCGCCCGCGTCCCACGTTTACGCCGCGCGAGGGCTACGAGCCGCCGCCAGACGACAGACGGCGCGAGGACTACCCGGCGGCGCAGACGACGTTCCTGCCGCCGGTGCCCGCCGGCTACCCGCAGCAGTCCTATACGCAGCCGTTCGCCTACCCGGACGCCCCGGAGCGGCCGCTGCAGCGCCCGGCCGGGCAGGACCGGCCGCCACCATCGGACGGCGCCGAGCACGGCACGCGCATCATCGAGGTGCCGTCGGCCAGCGGTGACCTGGACACCGGCCCGCAGGCGATCGTCACCCAGCCGAACCTGGCGCGGTCGAGCCAGGTCATGGCGCTCGGCACGATCGCGTCCCGCGCCACGGGCTTCCTGCGCACGTTCGTGCTCGTCGCCGCGCTCGGCTCCGCCACGCTCGCGGACGCCTACAACAACTCCAACACGCTGCCGAACACCGTGTACTACCTGATGCTCGGCGGCATCTTCACCTCGGTCGTGGTCCCGATGCTGGTCCGGGCGGCCAAGTCGGACCCGGACCGGGGCGTGGCGTACGCGGAGCGGATCTTCACCCTCGGCGTGATCTCGCTGCTCCTCATCACCGCGGTGGCGATGGCGCTAGCCGTGCCGCTCGTCAACCTGTATGCAGGCAACATCAGCGACGCGCGCGAGCACACCGTGATGGTGATCTTCGCGTACTACTTCATCCCGCAGATCTTCTTCTACGGGATGGACTCGCTGCTCGGCGCGATCCTCAACACGCGCGGCCGGTTCGGCGCCAACATGTGGACGCCGGTGATCAACAACGTCGTGGTGATCCTGGTCGGCGTGCTGTACATCGTCACGATCGGGCTGAACAGGACCGCCGACAACATCCCGGCCTCCGGCATCCAGCTGCTCGCGATCGGCACCACACTCGGCATCGTCATCCAGTCGATCTGCCTGTTCCCCGTGCTCCGCCGGGCCGGGTTCAGCATGCGGCTACGCTGGGACCTGCGGCGCCGTGAGATCGCCGAGATCGGCCTGATGGCCGGCTGGATGTTCGGCTACGTCGCCAGCCAGTGGCTCGGCAACCTGATCGTCCAGCGCGTCGCGAACGCGGCGGCGAACTCAGCCGCCCATCCCCCGCACGGGCATCCCGCCGTCTACGGGGTGGGGTACTCGGCCTACTCCTATGCCTGGCAGCTCTTCCAGCTGCCCTACGCGATCGTCGGGATATCGGTGATCAGCGCGCTGCTGCCGCGGATGAGCGGGCACGCCAGCGACCGGCGCTACTCCCTGGTCAGGGAGGACTTCTCCAA
>DATBBI010000487.1:0-7030 GCA_036271115.1 Trebonia sp. | reverse complement strand
TCCCAGACGACACCGCGGGCGATCGGGTCCAGCCCGACCGTCGGCTCGTCGAGCACCAGCAGCCGCGGCGCGTTGATCAGCGCCTGGGCGAGCTCGAGCCGCCGGATCATGCCGCCGGAGTAGGTGCCGGCCAGCCGCGTCGCGGCCTCGGTGAGCCCCATCGCGCCCAGCGCGGCGGCGACCTTTTCCTTGCGCTCCTTGCGCGGTACGTCGAAGAGCCTGGCGAACAGCTCGACATTCTCGACGCCGGTCAGGTTCGCGTCCGCGGACAGCATCTGCGGGACGTAGCCGATCACGCGGCGCACGAGCATGGGGCGGGCGGCCGCGTCGATACCGAAGACGGTGACCGTGCCGGCGGCGGGCTTCAGCAGCGTGGTCAGCATGCGGATCGTGGTGGTCTTGCCCGCGCCGTTCGGCCCGAGCAGGCCGAACATCTCGCCGGGTTCGATGGTCATGTCCACGTGGTCCACCGCGGTGTGGGTGCCGAACCGGTAGGTGAGTCCGGTGCACAGGACCGCGTCCGTGACGGTTCCCCTGGGTGTCCGCTCGGCGGCGCCGACGCTCACAATGCCTCCACTCACAGCGCCTCCATCTGCTCCGCCAGACGGGCCAGCGCGGGCACGGCGGCGCTGATGGTCCGCCGGTCGGCGGCCGGCAGCCGCTCGAGCGCCCGGCCGGCCAGCTCGGCCCGGATGTCCCGCCACTGCGCGACCCGGGCAGCGCCCTCGTCGGTCACGGTCAGCCGGACGGAACGCCCGTCGGCCACGGCCCGGCCCCTGGCCAGCAGGCCGTCCGCGGCGAGCTGGCTGACCATCGTGCTGACGCTGTTCGGCGCCAGCCGCAGTTCCTGCGCCGCCTCGGCGACGCTGATTCCCGGCCTGCGGGCAGTGAGCCGCAGCAGCTCTGACCTGGCCGGCGGCAGCGCTCCGGCCAGCGCCGACGAGCTCACCGCCCTTCGTGCGACGCGGCGGATGGCGCCGAGCGCCGCGAGCAGCTCAGCCGCCGCTGCCTTGGCCGTTTCGCTGACAGCGACACTTACATCGTTCACAGAGCTAACTATATGAGCGACCCGGGAGCCTGGCCAAGACCTGGCCGCACTTGTCCCGTCTCAGGAGGCGTATTTCGCCGAGGACGCCGCCGGGCGGGCTAGATACTCCGGTGCCTACCTTGAGCGGCTTGACGCGGGGGTGACCGGCCGGAGGTGGCGTATCAGTTCACGGCCGAGGACCTGCTGGCCGTCAGCATGCTGGGCATACCTGTCGTCGGGCATTATGCCCTGCACGTGCTCAACTACGGTGCCGCCGAGTTCAGCGGTCTGCTTGGCCAGATGGACCCAGCGCAGCTGCGCCAACTCGTCGAAGGCGTTGTCACGACGCTGCCCGATCACTCCACACACGGGGGCTCGGCGCGGAATGAAAACGCCTCGGCCTCCGGAACCTCCCGGCGAGGACGGGTACAGCAAACGCGAGCGCGTCAACGCTAGTTTCGCCGACCTGCCGGACACCGACCTGAAAGCCCACGGGCAAGATCATCTGAGACAAAGACAGCGCCAGCACCTCCTCGAACCACCCGCGGTTCCGTCACCACGATAGGCATCTGTCTCACCTGAAATTGCCCGCCCAGATCACGAACCCTCGACGGACAGCATTGACTGGGACAGGACAAGTTCGGCCGCGCGGATCTTGTCGGCAGCACCGGGGCAGCCAGGCAGCATCCTGGCAGGCCAGGGTGTTCGGGAATGTTGAGCGGCAGGAGCCGACGGTCGACAGCCGATGTCTACCGGAACGACGGTTCCCGGCACTCCCCCAGATCCGATTGTGAAAGCCCGAGGAAATGCGCTTCGGTTCCGAGGCAACCGAAGCCATGTGCGCGCGTTTTAGATAGCGGGGATTATCAAAGAGGACCGAAACTTTCGGTCAGGCCAGAATGGGCAAACGCTACCCGGCCTGGCCGCGGATTAACACTGCATTGAGTAACACTCAGTAATTGCGTTGAGAGGAGAAACCCAAATGAAAACCACCATGTGCCGCCGCCTGCGCGGGAGGGCGTTCGCCATCGGGTCAGCCGTCGCCGTGGGCGCCGGGCTGGCGCTGACCGCTACCGGGGCGCAGTCGGCGCTGGCGGCCGCCGGCGCCGCGGCGAGACCGGCGGCGCTTGCCGCGCAGAGCTACCGGGTGAGCATGATCACCACCGAGACGTTCACGGCGCAATCGGGCGGCGGTCACATCGTAGACATGGCCACCAAGGGCGCGTTCAACCCGGCACGGCACGCCGGCGCGGAGACGCTGCCGGTGAATCCTGAGATTCCCGCGATCACCGCCATCCGCTACTTCGGCGGGTACGCCTATCTGTACTTCCCCGTTCCCGAGCCGGGACCGCTAGGCACCAACGGCTTGCACTGGCTCAAGGCCACGGCGGACGCGCCATCCGGCAACTTTGTGGATAACCTGCCCACCGACGCGGTGGAGGGCCTGGTCACGCCAGCGCACCTATTGCCGGAGCTGCGGTCGCTGACCACGCTGCACCTCGCCGGGCGGGCACACGGCCCGGGCTGGACCGGCACCCGGTACACGTTCACCGCCAACGACGTCGAACTGGACTCGGTGCCCCAGGCGGTGATCCACGGCAGCGTGACCGTGGACCGGCACGGACGGGTACGCCAGCTGCTGCTGCCCGCGGCCGCGCCGGCAGCCTACGCGTCGGCAACCGGCATCAAGACCCTCACGATCAACCTGACCTTCAGCGACTTCGGGGTCCGCGTACCGGTCCAGGCACCGCCAGCCAGCCAGGTCTACAACCCCGGGCCAGGCACGGGCTTCATTCTCCCCTTCGCAGTCCAGGGACCACCCCAGGCATAACCAGCCCCGGAAGTGGCGAAGGCCATCGCCGTGTTCTTCGCTATCGCGCAGTGCTTCGGCGCGTTCGGCTCGCATTGGTACGGCCACCTGATCGGCAACGGCACCGACCGGAACTCGCTGTTCGTCGGCTATATAGTCGGCGCGGCCGCGATGATCCTCGGCGGCGTGATCGCGATCTTCTGCGCCGTCGATGCCGAGGGGAAGTCCCTCGAGGATGTCGCGACGCCGCTCTCTGTCATCGCGAAACCGCCAGAGACCATCTTCCGCTCTGGCGTCGACCGCGAGGGAATCGACCGCGCGGCGCCATAACCGGAAAGGCTAGAACTTCATCCAGTGATGGAACGCCTCGTAGGCCGCGTCCTTCTCAGCGAAGTGCGCGGCCTCCGAGCGCTTCACCGCCAGGTAGGCCGTCGAGCGCAGCGGGCCGAGCGCTGACATCAGCAGCGAATCGGCCTCCAGCGCGTCGAGGGCCTCGCTCAGCGAGGCGGGCAGCCTGACCACGGAAAGCCGCGTACGTTCCGAAGAAGACAATGTCGCGGGATCGACTGCGATCGGCTCGCCCGGATCGAGCGACCGGCGGATACCGTCGATGCCCGCGTGGATGAATCCGCCGAGCGCGAGGTAGGGGTTCCCCGTCGAGTCGCAGGGCTTCAGCTCCAGGTTGACTGAGCCGGCCGCGCCGATCGGCGAGCAGAGCCGGACGGCGGCCTCCCTGTTGTCCGGGCCCCAGCAGGCGAACGCGCCGGCCCACATCGACGGCGCGAGGCGCCGGTAGCTGTTCACGCTGCCGCAGGTCAGCGCTACGAGGCCAGGCAGGTGAGCGAGCACTCCGGCGAGGAAACGGTAGCCGAGCCTGGACATGCCGAACTGCCCGGACGGGTCGCTGAACGCGTTCGACCCGCCGGCCCACAGCGAGGCGTGCAGGTGGGCGCCGTTGCCCGCCTGGTCCGGCAGCGGTTTCGGCGCGAAGCTCGCCCATAGGCCCTGGCGGATTGCCACGGCCCGCGCGGTCTCGCGCAGCAGGACGTGGTTGTCCACGGCGCGCAGCGCCGTTGCGTGCCTGATGGGAACCTCTTGCTGGCCGTGGCCAAGCTCGGGGTAATAGTGCTCGACCTCTAGACCTTGTTTGTTCAGCGCAGCGACGAGGTCGATAATATAGTCGTGCGCCAGGTGAAAACCGGTAGCAGAGTAGCACAGGCTTTCGTCGACGGGGACCAGCTCCGCGCCTTCGCGGCGGCCGAGCGTGAACTCCGGCTCGAACGAGGCCTGCAGTTCGTATCCTTCGGCGGCCAGGTCGGCGATCGCCTGCTTGAGAAAGGTGCGCGCGCACCCGTCCCACGGCGTGCCGTCCGGGTTCACCTGGTCCGCCAGCATAGCCGCGACGCCGAACGCGTAGGGCAGCGTGACGAAAGTGTTAGGGTCCGGCTTGATCCTGACCTCACCGACCGGTCCCATGCCCTCGACCGGCTGCAGCTCGTCCATCATGGACATCGCCATCATCGCCCGGGTGTGGCCGATGCCGCTCTCGATCCGTTCGGCCAGCCGGGCGGTCGCCGCGGCCTTGGCGCGGATGATCCCGCCGTGGTCGGCGTACATGAACCTGACAAGGGAGACGTTCTCTTCGCGTGCGCGCTGTGACACCTCAGTCATGGGATCGTTATATCTTCAGACCATGCCGTCCCGCCCCGGTCCCCGCGATCTTCGTGCATCGGACACCGACCGCGAGCGGGTCGTCGCCATGCTGTCTGAGGCGCTTGCCGACGGTCGTCTTACGACGGAAGAACATTCGGAACGGTCTGAGGCCGCTCTCACCGCGCGCACCCTGGGCGAGCTGGCGGGGCTGACCACCGACCTGGCCATGCCCGACCGGCAGCCGCTCCGGCTGGACGGCGGGCAGGCCATCGCGGCGTTCTTCACCAGCGCGGAGCGCTATGGCCGGTGGGTCGTCCCGGCCACGGTGACCTGCTCGGCGGTGTTCGGCGAGGCGGTGCTCGACCTGCGCGAGGCGCTGCTGCAAGACCGGCACGTGGTGCTCAACGTGTATGCGCTCTTCGGGCGGATCCGGCTGATCGTGCCGGCCGGCGTCGAGGTCGTGATGAACGGGACAGGGGTGCTCGGCCGGCAGCGCGGCGGGACGATGAGATGGCTGCCGGAGGGCGGCGACTTCCCGGTGGTCGAGGTGCGCGGGTACGTGGTCGCGAGCGAGATCCTCGTGCGCACCCCGCCACGGCAGCGGCGCTGGCTGCCGCGGTGGCGGCGGGCGCCGCTGCCGTGAGGCGCTCTAGTCGTAGTTGACCGTGGAGTAGGCCTTCAGCTTCCACAGCGCGTGCTCGCCGCGGATGGACCTGATCGTGCCCGACCTGGACCGCATGACCAGCGAGTGCGTGGTCGCGCCGCCCGGCTTGTACCGCACCCCGTCGAGCAGCTCGCCGTCGGTGATCCCGGTGGCGGAGAAGAACACGTCGTCGGAGGAGACCAGGTCGTCGGTGGTGAGCACACGGTTCAGGTCGTGGCCGGCGTCGAGCGCCTTGCGGCGCTCGGCCTCGTCCCGCGGCGCCAGCTTGCCGAGGATGACGCCGCCGAGGCACTTCAGCGCGCAGGCCGCGATGATCCCCTCCGGGGTGCCGCCGATGCCGAGCATCAGGTCGATGCCGGTGCCCTCCCTGGCGGCCATGATGGCGCCGGCCACGTCGCCGTCGGTGATCAGGTGGATCCGGGCGCCTGCCGCCCGGACCGCGGCGATCAGGCCCTCGTGCCGCGGCCGGTCCAGGATGACCACGGTCACGTCGTGCGGCGTGATTCCTTTGGCCTTGGCCACGGCGGCGATGTTGACCGCCGGCGGTGCGTCGATGTCCACGACGGCCGCCGACTCAGGCCCGGCGGCCAGCTTGGTCATGTAGAAGACGGCGGACGGGTCGTACATCGAGCCGCGTTCGGCGACCGCGAGCACGGCCACGGCGTTCGGCATTCCGTTGGCGCACAGCCGGGTGCCGTCGATGGGATCGACGGCCACGTCGCAGGCGGGGCCGGTGCCGTCGCCGACCTCCTCGCCGTTGAACAGCATCGGGGCGTTGTCCTTCTCGCCCTCGCCGATCACCACCACGCCGCGCATGGACACGGAGTTGATCATGTGCCGCATCGCGGTCACCGCGGCGCCGTCCGCGCCGTTCTTGTCGCCGCGGCCTACCCAGCGCGCGGCGGCCATCGAGGCGGCCTCCGTAACCCGCGCGAGCTCAAGCGCCAGGTTCCTGTTGGGCGCGTGCACGCTGGGCTCCGGTGTCCCCGGAACGGCGCTGGAAATCTCGGTCTGCTCGGTCATGCTTGGCTTCCTTCCCCGCACCGGCCGTATCAGCCGCGGCGAGCCCAGGCCTGGTCGAGAGCGGCGCCGAACGTGTCGGTCGGCTGTGCGCCCGACACGCCGAGCGCCATGTCGAAAACGTAGAACGGGACGCCGCTGATGCCTAGCTCGGCCGCCTCCCGCTCGTCCTGCCGGACCGCGTCGGCGTACGCGTCGCCGTCGAGCACCTCGGCGACGGCGGCTTCATCCAGCCCCGCCGCCGTGCCGATCTCGATGATCACGTCCCGGTCGAAGACTTGCCGTGCCTGGCCGAAGTAGGCCTGGTTGAGCGCGGTGAGCAGCTCGCGCGCCGTGCCCTTCTCCCGGCCGAGGTGAATCACGCGGTGCAGGTCGAAGGTGTTGCCGACCGGCCGGTCAGGGTCGAAGCCGAGCCCCTCGGCCTCGGCGAGCCCGGCGACCCGCGCCTCGGCGGCACGAGCCTGCGCTTCCGGCATGCCGTACTTCCTGCTGAGCATGACGAGCGAGGTTTCCCGCAGGTCCTTCGGATAGCCAGGGTCCAGTTCGAAGGAGTGATACACCACCTCGACCTCGTCGCGATGCGGGAAGCCGCTCAGCGCCTTCTCGAACCGCGCTTTGCCGACGTAGCACCACGGGCAGACGACGTCACTCCAGATATCCACGCGCATAGGTACAGCGTAGATGCCCGGCCCGGACGGCCCGAATCCCGCGCAGGTGTGAGTTAGAAGGGGGTTTCGCCGTCCTTGGGTTCACGGCCGACGGGGGCCTCGGCCGCGTCGTGCGCCGCCATGGCGGCGGTCAGCCTGGCCCTGGCGCCCTCCAGCCACTCGCCGCAGATCGCGGCCAGCCGCTCGCC
>DATBBI010000486.1:0-5337 GCA_036271115.1 Trebonia sp. | reverse complement strand
GCTGGTGGCCTCGCCCTCGAGCTCGGGCGGCCTGGTCAGGCCGTGGTACACCGGGTCCGTATGGCCCGCGGCGATGGCCTGCGCGACCAGCTGGTCGATCGCGATGCCGTTCTCCGCGTGCATCATGATCGTGGCCCCGGTGCGGGACGCCTGCTGCATTGCCAGCAGGATCTCGCCGTCGGTCGCGTAGAACACGCCCGGGTAGGCCATGAACATCTTGAAGCTCGTCACCCCGGCGCCGATGCACGACTCCATCTCTTTGAGCGTCGCGTCGTTGACGTCGGAGACGATCATGTGGAAGCCGTAGTCGATGGCGCAGTTGCCGTCGGCCTTCTCGTGCCACTTGTCCAGGGTCGCCAGCAGGCTGGTGCCCTTCGCCTGCACGGCGAAGTCGATGATCGTCGTGGTGCCGCCCCAGGCCGCGGCCTTGGTGCCGGTCTCGAAGGTGTCGACGGAGAACGTGCCGCCGAACGGCATCTCCATGTGCGTGTGCCCGTCGATTCCGCCAGGGATCACGTATTTCCCCATGGCATCGATAAGCACGTCCGCGTCCGGCTCCGCGTCAGCCGCCGCGCCCTCGGCGGCGAACGTCGCCGCGTCGGTCGTCGAGCCGCGGGCCAGCACCGCCGCGATCTTCTCGCCGACGACCAGCACGTCCGCGTCCAGCGTTCCCCCGGCGGTCACCACCGTCCCGCCCCTGATCAGGATGCTCATGGTTTGACCAGGCTTTCGTAGGAGTCGGGTCGGCGATCCCTGTAGAACTGCCACAGGTCCCTGACCTCGGTCAGCTTGTCCATGTCCAGGTCGCGGACGATCACGTCGTCGGCGTCGTCGGTCGCGGCCGAGCCGACGAGCTGCCCGCGCGGGTCGACGAAGTAGGACCCGCCGTAGAAGTCGTTGTCCCCGAGGGGCTCGACGCCGACCCGGTTGATCGCCCCGACGTAGTACTCGTTGGCGACCGCGGCGGCAGGCTGCTCGAGCCGCCACAGGTACGAGGACAGTCCCCGGGACGTCGCCGACGGGTTGAAGACGATCCGCGCGCCGGCCAGGCCGAGCGCCCGCCACCCTTCGGGGAAGTGCCGGTCGTAGCAGATGTAAACGCCGATCCGGCCGACCGCCGTGTCGAATATCGGGTAGCCGAGGTTGCCGGGCCGGAAGTAGAACTTCTCCCAGAAGCCCTTCACCTGCGGAATGTGGTTCTTCCTGTACTTGCCCAGGTAGGTGCCGTCGGCGTCGATGACCGCCGCGGTGTTGTAGTACACCCCGGCCTGTTCCGCCTCGTACATCGGGATCACGAGCACGACCCCGTGCTGGCGCGCGACGTCCTGCATCAGGGCCGTCGTGGGCCCGTCAGGGATCGCCTCGGTATAGGAGTAGTAGTCCGCGTCCTGCACCTGGCAGAAGTACGGTCCGTAGAACAGCTCCTGCAAGCACACCACCTGCGCCCCGGCCGAGGCGGCGGTGGCGATGTGCGCGACCGCGGCCGCGGTCATCGAATCCTTGTCCCCGGTCCACGCCTGCTGGACGAGGCCAGCCCGCACGATCTCCGGCATTCCAGCCTCCCGGTCTACGCTGACTTACGCTGTCGTTGCCGTTGCACAGCAAGATCTTCCCCCGTGGCGCCCCCGTTTGTAACCGCCGCGCCGTTGTCCATTGGTACGAATCTTGCGGGCATAACTGATAGTGCTAACGGGGTTGGTGGTGATCGGCACAGAAACGACTGGAGGCGGCGATGAAGGCGGTACGTTTCGACGAGTACGGCGACGTGGATGTCCTGAGGGTGGCCGACGTGCCGGTCCCCGACCCCGGTGCCGGGCAGGTGCTGGTCCGGGTCAAAGCCGCGGGCATCAACCCCGGGGAGGCGAAGATCCGCGAGGGCCTGCTGCACGCGCGGTGGCCGGCCACGTTCCCGAGCGGGCAGGGCAGCGACCTGGCCGGCGTCGTCGAGCGGCTCGGCCCTGGCGTCACGACCGTGGCGGCGGGCGACGAGGTGATCGGCTGGGTCGACAACCGCTCCGCCCAGGCCGAGTACGTCGTGGTCGACGCGGACAACCTGGCAGGCAAGCCCGCCGAAGTGCCCTGGGAGGTAGCCGGCGCGCTGGGCGTCGCCGGCTTCACCGCGTGGGCCGCCGTCCGTGCCGTGAGCCTCGAGGCCGGCGACACCGTAGCCGTCTCCGCCGCGGCGGGCGGCGTCGGCTCGCTCACCGTCCAGCTCGCCAGGCGGGCCGGCGCCACGGTGGTCGGCATCGCCGGGCCGGACAACCTCGAATGGCTCCGCGAGCACGGCGCGATCCCGGTGAAGTACGGCGAGGATCTCGTCGGCCGCATCTTCGACGCCCTGCTGACCACGCCGCAGGTAGACGCGTTCATCGACACCTACGGCGGCGACTACGTGGAGTTCGCGATCAACGAGCTCGGCGTCGAGCCGTCCCGCGTCGACACGATCGTCCGCTTCGACGCGGTGCAGGAGTACGGCGTCAAGTCGGAGGGCAACGCCATCGGCGCCAGCGCCGCGAACCTCGCGGAGCTCGCCCAGCTCATCGCCGTCGGCGAGCTCGAGGTGCCGATCGCGGCCACATACCCGCTGGACCAGGTCAGCGAGGCCTACGCGAGGCTGGCCACGGGCCACGTCCGCGGCAAGATCGTCCTGCTCCCGTAGGTGCTTCATTATCCCGAACGGGCCCGTGGCGCCTGTCCAGCCGTATCGTTAATCCCGTCCGGGCAGGACCAGGGCGGCCGCCGCCACGACCGCGGCGGCGGCGAGGACGCGGAGCAGGGCCGAGCCCGCGCCAGGGGCGGCGGCGGGCAGCATCGCGAAACCCGCGCCGAGCGCGAGCAGGCAGGCGCCCGCCAGCAGCACCTTCGCCTGGCGGCGCAGCAGCCGCCCCGCGGGCGCGCCCGACTCGGCGATGTGCACCGCGAGCAGGTAGGCGACCAGGCCGAAGCCGAGCGCGGCGGTGTGCCAGGGCCTGACCGGATGCTGCACCTCGAGCCACAGCAGCGCGACGACCGCGATCTCCTCCCAGGGCAGTCCCCTGAGCACCGCGAGGAACGTCAGCCAGGCGCGGACCGGCGCGGTCGGGAAGAACCCCTCCTCCGGCTGCGGCACGTCGGCGAGCGCCAGCCGCAGCGCGCCTGTGACGACCGCGATGATCGACGCGACCAGCGCGAGGGTGGCCAGGCCGGTGTGCCGCGGCGGGACTGCCGTCCAGGCGACGCACGCCGCGCCGAGCAGCACGGCCGCCAGCCGGGGCGCGGCGGTCCCGGCCGCAGCCAGCGCCCTCGGCGCGCTCACCGGTGCACCACCAGCGGACGGCGGGCGTAGGGGGCGAGCGGCAGGTCGAGCGGCGCCGCCCCGTCCCAGTGCACCACGGGGACGCCGAGCTCGCGCAGCGAGAACCTGATGGCCTGCTGCTCCATCTGCCAGATCCGCCTGGTCATCGCGTCGCTGAACGTGCGGCGTGGAGGCGGGACGGTGTTCAGCACGTCGACGACGAACAAGCCGAAGCCGCGCTCGCGCATGTCCCGCAGCGTCTCGACGAACCGCTGGTCAAGCAGCGGGCTGAACACCACGACGAGCGCGCCAGGCGGCAGCGCCGCGCGCGGCAGCCGGCTGAACGTCTCGCCGCGCCCCCACCCGGCATCCGCCGACAGCATCGTGTCGATGATCTTGTAGAACTGCCGCCTGCCGAGCGACGGGGCGAGCCAGCGCGCGCCGCCCCACTGGTAGCAGATCACGCCCACCCGGTCCCGGCCGTCCAGGTAGGCGCGCGCCGCGCCTGCGGCGCCGCGTAGCCCCAGGTCGAGGGCCGAGGTGCCCGGCGGGCCGACGTCCGAGGTCGCGTCCACGACCAGCACGATGTCCTGTGAGCGCTCGGCGGCGAACGTGTTCACCTGGAGGCGGCCGAGGCGAGTCGACGCGGGCCAGTTGATCGCGCGCTGCCGGTCGCCAGGCACGTACTCGCGCACGCCGGCGAACTCGGTTCCCTCGCCGGGCACCCGCGCCGCGTGCTCGCCGAGCCGGTTCGGCAGCCTGCTGAGCACCACCCGGGTACGCTCGACCGCGGGCTCCGGGTAGCAGTCCACGGCGGGCAGCACGAGCTGGGCCCGGCCCTCGGTCAGCCGCCAGGGGTCGTGCAGCACCAGCGTGGCCGAGCCGAGCTGCCGGCTGCCCCAGCGCGGCACGGTGAACTCGAAGCGGGCCGCCGCGCCGTTCGCCGCAGTGGCGCTGGCCGGTTCCACGCCGCGGCCGGCCTCGAACAGCCACCGGGTGTCGAACCTGGTGTCGTCGACGGCCAGGTCCACCGCGGCGAGTTCTCCCTCGTACAGCCGGCTGCTGGCCAGCCCGACCCGGACGGCGAGCCGTGCCGGGCGCCCCGGCCGCCCGGCACGCCCAGGGAGCGCCGCGCCGAGCAGCAGCAGCGCCGGCGCCGCGACACCCACCAGCTCGGGACGCCTGGTGAGCGTGGCGAGCAGCAGGGCGGCGAGCGCCAGCGTGAGCAGGCGGCGGGCATGCCGCGACGGCCGCCAGCGGACCTCAACCTGCTGGACGGGACCGGCCATCAGCCGGCGACCGCCGGGGCCGGGGCGGCAGGGGCGGCCGGGTCGGTGCGGGGCGTCGGCACAGTGCCGAGCAGCCGGGCCACTACGTCGTCGGCCGAGACCCGCCGTACCCACAGCTCGGGGCGCAGCGTGATCCGGTGCGCCAGTGCGGGCACGGCTACCTGCTTGATGTCGTCGGGGACCACGTAGTCACGCTGGTGCAGCAGCGCCTGGCCGCGGGCCAGCTGGATGAGCGCCAGGCCGCCGCGCGGCGACGCGCCCACTTGAACCTGCTGGTCCCGGCGGGTGGCGGCGACGATCGCGACCACGTAGTCGAGCAGGTCCTCGCTGATCTCCACCCGTTCCAGCGACTCGCGCATCTGCAGCAGCCCGGCCGCGGTCGTGACGGCGGTCAGCGTCACGTTCTCGGCGGCCCGTGCGACCCGGCGGCGCAGCATGTCCGTCTCGTCGGCGGCGGACAGGTAGCCAAGGCGCAGCCGCATCAGGAACCGGTCGAGCTGCGCCTCGGGCAGCTCGTAGGTGCCCTCGTACTCGATGGGGTTGTCGGTAGCGAGCACCACGAACGGCGCCGGCAGCCGCCTGGTCTGGCCGTCCACGCTCACCTGGCCCTCGCCCATCGCCTCGAGGAGCGCCGCCTGCGTCTTCGGCGGCGTCCTGTTGATCTCGTCGGCCAGCAGCAGCTGAGTGAACACCGGGCCGGGACGGAACACCATCTCGCCGTTGCGCTGGTCGTACAGCGGCGCGCCGATCACGTCGGACGGCAGCAGGTCGGGG
>DATBBI010000485.1:0-3646 GCA_036271115.1 Trebonia sp. | reverse complement strand
AGCTGCACGCGCACGGGGACGGCTTCTACGCCAACGCGGGCTCGTGCACCTCGGTGGTCGAGGCGATCGACACCCTGCGCGGCATGCCGCCGGTGTACCTGCGCACCCAGCAGCTGTCCTGGCTGGAGATCACCGCCGACGGAGACCACCCCTGCCGGGCGACGCTCCAGTCCGCCAGGGTCGAGCTTCCTGGCGCTACCCGTTTCGAGCGGTTCATGGCCCGGGCGCGCAACCCGCACTCCCAGGCGCCGTGCTCGGTCGCGGCGTGGCCGGAGGGCCCCAACTGGCCTGCCGACCCCAAGCACCTGCGCGACCGCAGACACCTGCACGCACACCTGCGACGTCACCACGAGTCCAAGGACCAAGAGTCCGGCTGTGCCACCGACTGGGCCACCGGCGGCGAGAAGTCCAGTTAGTCCGAACTACTACGGAATGTCGGACCCGCGACACCCCGGCGCGCCCGGGCGGCCTTAGACTTCCTGCGTGAGCATTCAGCCCGCCGGGCCCGCCGTGGAGATCGCCGGCATGGTCAAGCGGTACGGCGCTCTCACAGCCGTCGACGGGCTGACCCTCACCGCGCAGCGCGGCGAGGTCACCGCCATCCTCGGCCCGAACGGCGCCGGCAAGACCACCACGATCGAAATCTGCGAGGGGTACCGGGCCGCCGACGCCGGGACCGTGAGAGTGCTCGGGCTCGACCCGGCACGGAACCTCCAGAAGCTGCTCCCCCGTATCGGCGTCATGCTCCAGTCGGGCGGCATCCCGCCCGCGGTGCCCGCCGGCGAGTACCTCAGGCTGCTCAGCCGGTTTCATCGCAATCCGCACGACCCGGCGTGGCTCCTAGACACCGTCGGCCTCAGCGAATCGAAGCGCACCCCGTACAAGCGGCTGTCCGGCGGGCAGCAGCAGCGGCTGTCACTGGCCGCGGCCCTGATCGGCCGCCCCGAGCTCGTCTTCCTCGACGAGCCGACGGCCGGCATGGATCCGCAGGCCAGGCACGTCACCTGGGACCTGATCCGGGCGCTCAAAGCCGACGGCGTGAGCGTGATCCTCACCACGCACTTCATGGACGAAGCCGAGCTGCTATCGGACTACGTGGTGATCATCGACGCGGGACGCGTCGTTGCCGACGGCTCCCCCGCGACGCTCACCGGCTCGGCCGGGCAGCTGCGGTTCCGCGCCGAACCAGGGCTCGACACCGACAGCCTGCTGTCCGCGCTGCCGGCCGACAGCGCCGCCAAGGAATCCCCCGCCGGGCACTACCTCATCGAGGTGCCGAGCGGCACCATCGAGCCCGCGCTGCTCGCCGCCGTCACCGCCTGGTGCGCCGAACGCGCCGTGCTGCCCAGCAGCCTGCGGATCGAGTCGCGCACCCTGGAGGACGTGTTCCTCGAGCTGACCGGGCGGGAGCTGCGATCATGACCGTGCAGACCGCGGCCAGAGGCCTGTTCGCCCCCGCCCCCGGCGCCGCCCCGATGCGCCAGATGATCACCGCGCAGGCCGGGCTCGAGACCAGGACGCTGCTGCGCAACGGCGAGCAGCTCACCCTGACGCTGATCATCCCGCTGCTGCTGCTCGCCGCGTTCAGCCTGGAACCGCTGGTCAGCTTCGGCGGCGGCTACACCAGGATCGATTTCCTCACCCCCGGCGTGATCGCGCTAGCCGTCATGTCCACCGCGTTCACCAGCCAGGCGATCGCCACCGGTTTCGAGCGCAGGTACGGCGTGCTCAAGCGGCTCGGCGCCGAGCCGCTGTCGCGGACCGGGCTGATCGCCGCCAAGACGGTCACCGTGATCGGCGTCGAGCTCGGCCAGACCGTGATCATCATGCTCGTCGCGCTCGCGCTGGGCTGGTCGCCGAACGCGGTGCCCGCCGCGGTCGTCGTGGTCCCGCTTCTCGTGCTGCTTGGCACGGCCGCGTTCAGCGGGTTCGCGCTGCTGCTTGCCGGCACGCTGCGCGCGGAGGCGACCCTGGCGGCCGCGAACCTGATCTACGTGGTGATGCTCGGCGTCGGCGGCGTGGTCTTCCCGCTCACCAAGTTCCCGCCAGGCGTCCGCTCGCTGCTCGAGCTGCTGCCCACCGGGGCGCTGTCCACCGGGCTGCGCGACGTGCTCGCCAACGGCGCGGCGTTCCCCGCGAAGAACATCGTGACGCTCGCCGTCTGGGCCGTCGTCGGGATCGCGCTCGCCGCCCGCTTCTTCCGGTGGGAGTAAGCGCTCTCCTCGTCCTAGCGGCCGCGGTCTCCGTGCAGAGCGGCGCGGGGATCGCCGCCCGGCTGTTCAGTGAGCTGCCGCCCGCGGCGGTGACCACCCTGCGGCTGTGGTCCGCGGCGCTGATCATGCTCGCGGTCGGCGGCCGCGGCGCCGCCAGGGTCGTGGCCGGCCTCGCCAAGAGGCGGGCGTGGCGGGACGCAGTCGCCACGGGCACGTTCGGGATATTTCTCGCCGTTATGAATTTCGCGATCTACCAGGCGTTCGAGCGGATCCCCCTCGGGATCGCGGTCACCATCGAATTCCTCGGGCCGCTGGCCGTCGCGGTGGCGGGCGCACGGCGAATACTCAGCCTGGTCTGGGTGGCGCTGGCCGCCGCGGGCGTGCTGCTGCTCGCCCAGGGGTCTGGCGGCCACCTGGACCTGGTGGGCGTGGCGTTCGCGCTGCTGTCCGCCGTCGGCTGGGCCGGCTACATCCTGTTCAGCAGGTCCACCGGGCAGCGGGTGCCCGGGTCGGCCGGGCTGGTGATCGCGATGTGCGTGGCCGCGGTACTCGTCACCGCGCCCGGCGTCGCCGCGGGGGCGCCGCAAATGTTCCGGCCGTCGCTGCTGCTCACCGGCGCCGCCATCGGGCTGCTGTCGTCGGTGATCCCGTACTGGCTGGAGTTCGAGGCGCTGCGGCGGGTGCCGCCGCGAGTGTTCGGGGTGTGGATGAGCCTGCAGCCCGCGGTGGCGGCGCTGATCGGGCTTGCGATGCTCGGGCAGCGGCTGAGCGCGGCGGAATGGGCCGGGATCTGCTGCGTCACGGTGGCCAGCGGCGGTGCCGCGCGCGGCGGCCCTGCACTCAGTCCCCAGGCGTTACGATGTGGGGCGTGTCTTCCTGGTTTGCGCGCGTCACGGCCCCGGTCCTGCGGCCGACGCGGGACTCGGTGCGCTGGCTGGCGCTCGCCGCGGTGATCGCCAACGCCGTCATTATCTGCACCGGCGAGGCGGTGCGGCTGTCGTCGTCGGGGCTCGGCTGTCCCGACTGGCCGCAGTGCACCCAGACCAGCGTCGTCGCCGCGCACAGCTCCGGGCAGACCAGCCTGAACACCGCGATCGAGTTCAGCAACCGGCTGCTTAACTTCCCGCTCGTCGCGATCGCCGCGCTCGCGTTCATCGCGTGCTGGCAGTACCGCCCTGGCGGGCAGCGCCGCCGCGACCTGGTGTGGCTGTCGGCGGCGCTGCCGCTCGGCGTCGTCGCCCAGGCGGTGGTTGGCGGGATCGTGGTGCTTACCAAGCTCAACCCGGCCATGGTGGCGGTGCACTTCCTGCTGTCGTCGGTGATCCCGTACTGGCTGGAGTTCGAGGCGCTGCGGCGGGTGCCGCCGCGAGTGTTCGGGGTGTGGATGAGCCTGCAGCCCGCGGTGGCGGCGCTGATCGGGCTTGCGATGCTCG
>DATBBI010000484.1:0-2143 GCA_036271115.1 Trebonia sp. | reverse complement strand
CCAGGTCGCCACGATCGGGCTGATCAAGTCGATCGACCGGTTCGACCTGGAGCGCGGCGTGGAGTTCTCCACCTACGCCACGCCCACCATCGTGGGCGAGATCAAGCGGCACTTCAGGGACAAGGGCTGGGCGGTCCGGGTACCGCGCCGCCTGCAGGAGCTCAAGCTCTCGCTGACCAAGGCCATCGGCGACCTGGCCCAGCGGGAGGGACGCGCGCCGACGGTTTCCGAGCTCGCGGCCCATCTGCAGATGAGCGAGGAAGAGGTGCTGGAGGGGCTGGAGTCGGCCAACGCCTACTCCACCGTGTCCCTGGACGCGCCCGACTCGGGCGACGAGGACGCGCCTGCCGTCGCCGACTCGCTCGGCATGGTCGACGACGCGCTGGAGGGAGTGGAGTACCGGGAATCGCTCAAGCCGCTGCTCGAGCAGTTGCCGCCGCGGGAGAAGAAGATCCTGCTGCTCCGGTTCTTCGGCAACATGACCCAGTCCCAGATCGCGGCCGAGCTCGGCATCTCCCAGATGCACGTGTCCCGGTTGCTGGCCAGGACCCTGACTCAGCTTCGCGAAGGCCTGACCACCGAGGACTGACGCCGGGATTCGCTGGGCCTTCCAGGCGACGCGCTAGGGGCGGTTGAGGGCGCGGAGGCTGGCGGGGGTGAACAGGGCGGCCAGGCAGCCGGCCGCGACCAGCAGCATCGGCACGCCCCACTCGGGCCGGTGGTCCTTCAGCATGTAGATCCCCCACGCGCCGATGGCAAGCTGGATCATGACCACCGGGGTCCTAGTCCACGGCCTGGCCTTGGCCACACCCCGGGCGAACAACGCGAAACCCACGGCCGTGCCGACCGCGATCAACGTCAGCGCGATGCCGCTGGCCCGCTGGTAGGACTGCCCATCCGCGGTCGAGACGGCGGAGAAGCCGGCCGCCACGAACATGCCGACCGCCTCGACGGCGAGCGCGGCCGCGGCCAGGCGCAGCTCACGCGGTGGCTGGGCGGCCGCCGACGCGGGCGCCTTGGCCGGGGCTGGCGCCTTGGCCGACGTGGATGCCTCGGCTGGCGCCTTGGCCGGGGCGGGCTTGCCGGGAGCCTGGGCGCGCCCGGGCCGTGGTTTCCCGGTCGCCTTGGCCGGTCGCGTAGCCATGTCGTCTCACCCGTCCATGATCAGGGGGTCGCGCAGGTTTCCAGCTTAGGCGGCGGTTAGCCTAAGCGGGTGCGCGGCCTGCTGATCGTTAACCGGCATGCGACGTCGATGACGGCGACCGTCACCGACCTCGCGGTCCGCTCGCTGGCCGGGGTGGCGGACCTGGACGTGGAGCGGACCCAGTACCGCGGCCACGCGCGCGAGCTGGCCGCGGCGACCGCGGCCGACCTCATCATCGTGCATGGCGGGGACGGCTCGATCAACGAGGTCGTCAACGGGGTCATGGGCCGCGGGGCCGACCTGGCCGCCGGTGGCGGCCGGCCGCTCATCGCGGTGATACCGGGCGGGGGCGCTAACGTACTGGCCCGGGCGCTCGGGGTGCCGCTCGACGCCGCGGCGGCGATCCGCCAGGTGCGGGAGGCCATCGCGGCGGGCCGGCACCGGACGATCGGGCTCGGCCTGGCCGCGGACCGGTACTTCACCTTCAGCGCGGGCCTGGGCTGGGACGCCGAGGTGGTGCGGGAGGTGGACCGGATGCGGGCGCAGGGCCACCGGGAGAGCGTGACGCTATTCCTGCGGACGATGATCCGCCAGTACTACCGCGGCACCGACCGGCGTCAGCCGGCCCTGACGCTGGAGCGTGACGGCGAGCCGCCGATCGGCGGCCTGTTCATGACCATCATCACCAACCGCTCGCCGTGGACCTATTTCCGCGACCGTCCGCTGCTGCCGGTTCCTAATCCAGATTTCAACTCCGGGCTCGACCTGCTGGCGCTGCAGCGGCTCCGGCTGACCACGGTCTTCAACGCGGTCGGCCAGATGCTGTACGTCCGGAGCCGCCCGCCGCGCGGGCCGGGCATGCTGTCCGTGCTGGGTTCGGAATCCCTCACGCTGCGCTCGGCCCGGCCGATCGCTATCCAGGCCGACGGGGAGTATCTCGGCGAGACCGAGGCGGTGAAGTTCCAGTTCGTGCCGCATGCGCTGCGCATCGTGGCGTGA
>DATBBI010000483.1:0-9714 GCA_036271115.1 Trebonia sp. | reverse complement strand
GTGCTGATCGTAGAGGGGGTCGGCGCCGGGGCGCGGCGGGCGGCCGCCTTCGAGAGCCTGCTGGTGTGGCTGGAGGCGCCGACGGCGGTCAGGAAGCAGCGAGCTCTCGATCGCGACGGGGAGACGTTCGCGCCCTACTGGGACATGTGGGCCGCGCAAGAGGAGGCGATGCTGGCCCGCGAGCGGACGCTGGAACGCGCGGACCTGGTCCTCAGGACGGGGTAGCCGTACACTCGCCGGCATGGCGGCTCCCCTCGAGTTCGGCGTGTTCCCGCGCGGCCTGGCCGGGGCGCCCGGCTGGGTGGCGAGGGGGCGGCGAGACGATCCCGCGGCCATCGCGCGGGCCCTCGTCGAACTGAGCGGCGACGGACCGCCGCTGCTGTCGCGCGGGTACGTGAACTGGACTGGCCGGTGGCTGAACAGGACGGCGCTTGCCCAGGTCACGCGCATCACGGAAGCCGGACGGCCACCGCACGACCTGGTGCTCTGCTACCGCGACAAGTCAGGCGACGTAGCCGCCTGGGAGCGTTTCGTCAGCCGTGTGGTCAGCGACTACGGCCGCCGGCTCGCCGCCGTCCAGGTCACCGGGGAGGCGAACCTGACCCGAGTCCCTGGCGGCGTCGACGGCGCGTTCCCGCGAGCTGACGAGGCGCTGGTCCGTGGCGTGCTGAGCGCGGCCGAGGCGAAGCGGGCGACCGGCGCGACCGCGGCGATCGGGTTCGCCGCTGCGGTTCAGGCCGCCCCCGACCCCACCGGCTTCTGGCGCCGGGTACGCGACCTCGGCGGGGCGGACTTCGCGGCCGCGCTCGACTACGCGGGCCTCGATGTGTACGTCGACGTGTTCGGGCCGCGTGTCGGCGTGGAGCGGGTGGCGGAGGTGACGGACTGGGTGCTGCGCACCTTCCGCGACCAGACGCTGCCGATCGCCGGCATTCAGGCGAGCACGCCGATACGGATCTGCGAGAGCGGCTGGCCGACCGGCCAGGACCGGCCTGAGACCACGCAGGCGCGAGTGCTTGAGGCGACGCTGCGGGCGGTGCACGACCTCCGGGCTGAGCTGAACGTCACCCACTGGGAGCTGTTCACGCTCCGCGACGCGAACAGCTCGAAGGACGACATGTTCTACCGGTTCGGGGTGCTGCGCGACGACTACTCCCCCAAGCCCGCCTTCGGGGTGCTGCGCGACCTCATCGCTGAGCTGCGTCAGCGCTAACCGGGCGGGGCCGGTTTCAGACGATCGCGTCGGGGCCGAATTCCATGACGGTGCGGGCCGCTTCCGTGACGCTGCCGGACAGCGACGGGTAGACGGAGAACGTGTGCGCGATCTGGTCGACCGACAGGTTCTGCTCGATCGCGATAGAGAGCGGCAGGATCAGCTCGCTGGCGCGCGGCGCGACCACGACGCCGCCTAGCACCATGCCGGTGCCCGGGCGCGCGAAGATCTTCACGAACCCGTCGCGGATCCCCGCCATCTTCGCGCGCGGGTTGGTCGCCAGCGGCTGCTTCACTACCCGGACATCGACCTCGCCCCGGTCCACGGCCGCCTGCGAGACGCCGACCGACGCGATCTCCGGGTCGGTGAAGATCGTGGCTGCCACGTGGCTCAGCCTGATGGGCTGCACCGCCTCGCCGAGCGCGTGCCACATCGCGATCCGGCCCTGCATCGCGGCCACCGAGGCGAGCATCTGCACGCCCGTGCAGTCACCCGCCGCGTACACGCCGGGCGCCGACGTCCGCGACACCCGGTCCACCTCGATGAAGCCGCGGCTGTCCAGGGTGACGCCCGCGTGCCCGCAGCCGAGTCCGGCCGTGCTCGGCACCATGCCGACCGTCAGCAGGCAGTGCGAGCCGGTCACCGTCCGGCCGTCGGACAGCGTCACGGCCACCCTGTCGCCCTTGCGGTGCACCGCCTGGGCCCTGGACCTGCCGAGCACGTTCATGCCGCGCCGCCGGAACACGCCCTCGATGACGACCGCTGCGTCCTTGTCCTCGTGCGGCAGCACCCGGTCACGCGACGACACCAGGGTCACCTGAGAGCCCAGCGCCTGGTAGGCGCCGGCGAACTCGGCGCCGGTCACCCCCGAGCCGACCACGATCAGCTCTTCGGGCAGCTCGGGGAGGTCGTAGAGCTGGCGCCAGGTGAGGATGCGCTCCCCGTCGGGCGCCGCGTCCGCCAGGACCCGCGGGCTCGCGCCCGCCGCGATCAGCACCACGTCGGCGCGCACGGTCGTGCCCGCCGCGTCGATCGTGTGCGGACCGGTCAGCGTGCCCCGCGCCCTGATGATCTGGACGTCCTCGGCGGCCACCCGCTCGGTGATGTCGTGCGACTGGGCAGCGGCCAGCGCCTTGATCCGCGCGTAGAGAGCAGGCGCGTCCACTTCGACCACCGGGTTGTGGCCGTCCTCGAGCTGCAGGCCGAGCGAGGCCGACCGGCCGAGCGAGGTCATCGTCGTCGCGGACTCGATCAGGGTCTTGCTCGGGACGCAGTCGGTAAGCACGCACGCGCCGCCGAGGCCGTCCTCGTCAATGACGGTTACCTCGGCGCCTAGCTGGGCGGCCACGAGCGCGGCCTCGTAGCCGCCAGGACCGCCGCCCAGGATCGCGACACGTGGGCGTGGCAAGGTCACGTTAGGCAATTATCCCGGACGTTCACTACTGGGTTGCACGCCGGCTCGGGTGATTTCGCTCTACGCTTAGGCAGCGTGGCACTATACGCCGCCTACGGCAGCAACATGGATCCGGCGCAGATGCTCGCGCGCTGCCCGCACTCCCCGCAGCGGGGCACCGGATGGATTGAAGGCTGGCGCCTGACCTTCGGCGGTGAGGACATCGGCTGGGACGGTGCGCTCACCACGGTCGTCGAGGACGCCGCCCAGCGCGTCTTCGTCGTGCTCTACGACGTCCCTGAGGTCGACGAGAAGGAGCTCGACAGCTGGGATGGGGTCACGCTCGGCTTCTACCGCAAGCTGAAGGTCCGGGTGCAGACCAGCACCGAGGACGTGGACGCGCTCGCCTGGCTGTACGTGCTCGACGCCTACGAGGGCGGGCTGCCCTCCGCGCGGCACATGTCGATCCTGGTGGACGCCGCCATCAAGGCCGGCGCGCCTGCCGAGTACATCGACTGGCTGCGCGAGCGGCCATCGAACCCGCCGTCGGGGACCGAAGGCCTGCTGCCCGGCTAAGGATCCCGGCTCAGGCAAAGACGGCGATCAGCAGGGCGAGCGCGGGGACGACGATCACCGCGATCGCCAGCCAGTTCCAGGTGCTCACCGGCGGCACGGCCCGCTCATCGGGGGCCGCCGCCTTCGCCTCGTCGGCGAGCGCGGTCAGCGCGGTGATCACGTGGTCGGCGTCTGCCGCGGTAGGCGCCGGAGGCCGCGCCGCCTCCGGCGGGGTGCCGAACGCGCCGAAGCCCCGCGCCCCCGAGGCGGCCCGGGCGGCCCGCCGCCGTTCGCGCATCCGCGCTGCCGCCTGCTTGCGGCGGGAGGAATGCACGGCCCAGGAGTAGATGGCCCGGCTGCCGGTCCCCCCGTCGTCCAGCGGCCACTTGCAGCGCACCCGGATCAGTTCGGCGGGGTCGATGCCGACGACGGCGGCCCAGCCCACCCGGTGGTCGCGCAGCGGGTTGGTCAACGTCATGCCGCCGGAATCGGCGAGGATGCGCGGCCGCAGCGCGGCCGTGTACACGACGCCGGTGATGAGCAGGACGGCGAACGCGGTGTCCACGGACCCGTGATTGCGGCCCTGCACGGCCAGGTCGATCAGGTTGCCCAGCGCGAACAGCGCCCACAGCCACCAGATCGCGACCGCGAACGGCGACCGGAACCTCTGCGGCCGCGGCCTGGCGGGTGCATCCTGGCCTGTCGTCAACGTTCTCCCTCTGCCGCGCCGGTGAGGGAGCCGCGAGTCGGGGGCTCTGGCGCGGCGGCGCCATGCCAGAGGGCCGTCAGGGCGGTGGCCACCATGACGCGGACGCCGACCCCGATCGCGCGCTCGTCCACGTCGAAGGACGGCTGGTGCAGGTCGCCATCGGCGCCGCCAGGCGGGCTGGTGCCGAGCCTGGCGAGCGCGCCGGGCACGCAATCCAGGTAATAGGCGAAGTCCTCGCCGCCGAGGCTCTGCTGGGTGGGCATCACCCCGTCGGGGCCGAGCACGCTCTCCGCCCCGGTCGCGAACATCGCGGCGCTGGCCGGCTCGTTCACCGTCGCGGGCACGTTGCGCTGATAGTCCAGCTCCACCGTCACGCCATAGGCGCCGGCCACCGACTGGACGAGCTCGTCGAACAGGGCCGGCGCCGCCTCCCAGGCCTCGTTGTCCAGGCAGCGGACGGTGCCTTCCGCGATGCCCTCGTCGGGAATCGCGTTCGCGGCCGACCCCGCGCTTATCCGGCCCCACACCAGGCTGAGGCTGGACCGGGGATCGACCCGCCGGGACAGCGCGGCAGGCAGCTCGGTCACGACCTTGCCGAGCGCGTACACCACATCGGCGGTGAGGTGCGGGCGCGCGGTGTGCCCGCCAGGGCCGCGCACGCGCACCTTGATGTGGTCGCAGGCGGCGGTGATCGCCCCGGACCTGATGCCCAGCTTTCCGACGTCGAGCCGGGGGTCGCAGTGCACCGCGAAGATCCGGCCGACCGACGCCAGGCCGCCCGCGGCGATGACGTCCTTGGCCCCGGTGCTGCCCTCTTCGTCCGGCTGGAAGATCAGCCGGACCGGCCCGGGCAGCAGCCCGGCCCTGGCCTGGTCCGCGAGGAACAGGCCAGCCCCGAGGACCACGGCGGTGTGCACGTCGTGGCCGCACGCGTGGCAGGCGCCGGGGACCGTGGACCGGTACGGAACGTCCTTCTCGTCGTCCATCGGGAGGGCATCGAGGTCTGCCCGCAGAGCCACCACCGTACGTTCCGGATAGGAAGAATTTTCCGCAACGGCGATATCGGCGAGCAGCCCGGTGCCCCCCGGAAGCACCACGGGGTCAAGGCCCGCCGCGGCCAGGCGCTCGGTGAGAACGCGCGTGGTGCGGTGTTCCACCCGCCCGGTCTCCGGGTGGGCGTGCAGGTCCCGGCGGAACGCGATCAGCTCGGGCCCGCGGGCCGCGAGAAACTCGTCCAGGCTGCGCCGGACATTACCCTCCATGACCGCCATCCCCGCGAAGGACGAAGCGGTCCTCCGCGAACTCGGTGACGAGCGCGTCTACCACGCTGGTCAGATCGGCATCAGCGGCGTGCGCGGCCCGCTGCCGATCGCTCGAGGCGCCGTACTCAAGCACCTCGGACGCGACCGCGAGCTCCTCAACACAGCCGAGCCGCCATGCTACCGGCTCCAGGTCACGGAGTAGCTCAAATACCTCGTCACGCAGGGGTGCGGTCACGCCCGAGTCGTCGGTAATGACGACGGCGTCCAGCCCGTACCTCGTGGCACGCCACTTATTGTCCTTGACCACCCACGGCAGCCTGGACGGCAGCCGATAGCCGCGGTCGAGCTGGGTGTCGAAGAGCTGCACCAGGCACTGGGCGATCGCGGCCAGCATGCCGACCTCGCGGAACGTCGGCACGGCGTCGGCGATCCTGATCTCCACTGTGCCGAAGTCCGGGTGCGGCCGGACGTCCCACCACACCTCCTTGATCGTGCGGATGGTGCCCGCGCGGAGCTGGGTGTCCATGTAGTCCTCGAAGCTCTTCCAGTCCGGCAGGCCAGGGGGCGGGCCGGTGTTCGGCAGCGCGTCGAACAGGACCGACCTGCACGATGCGAGGCCGGTGTCGTGACCGGACCAGAACGGGCTGGACGCGGTCAGCCCCAGGAGATGCGGCAGGTACGCGGCGAGCGCGTTGACGATCGGCATGGCCCGGTCGGCGTCCCGCAGCCCCACGTGCACCTGCGCCGCCATCGTCTGCAGCCTGCGGGCGGGCCACTGTATCTGCTCGATCAGCTCGGAATACCGCTGGCTCGGCGCCATCTTCGCGTCCCGCCAGTCGCTCATCGGGTGCGTGCCAGCCGCGGCTATCACGATGCCGTGCGGTTCGGCGGCGCGCTGCAGTTCCTTCATCGTCACGGCGAGGTCGGCCTTGGCCTCGGCGACCGTGCCGCAGATACCGGTCGTGACCTCGATGGTGGACTGCATCAGCTCGTGCTTCATCTTCGGGTGCTCGCCGCTCTCCAGCAGCCCATGGAGGTTCGCCAGCACCACCCCGGCGTCCTGCCGGAGCATCCGCGTCTTCGCGTCGATCAGCTGCACTTCCCATTCGATGCCGAGCGTCGGGCCTGACGAGGGGGTCCAGGCAATCGCCACAACAAACCTCCGGGTAGCGTCAAAACTAGAGAAATGCCAGAAAACTGGGCGCCTCAGTTACGATTTCCCGCCACCCGGGATTGAACCCTCGTTATGGCACGTCCGGCGGCTGGTAGACGCCCCACACCGCGCGCAGCGCGTCGCAGACCTGGCCGAGGGTGGCACCGGAGCGGAGCGCGTCCCTGATGGGCGGCAGGGTGTTGTCCGTGCCTTCCGCGACCGCCTTGACCGTGTCGAGATGCTTGGCCACGGCCCGCTGATCGCGGTCTTCCCGTAGGCGCGCGAGCCTGTCCGCCTGGGCCTGCTCGATGCGCGGATCGACGCGCAGCGGCTCGTACGGCTCCTCGTCGTCCGCGGTGAACTTGTTCACCCCTACGACCACCCGGGTGCCCTCGTCGGTCTGTTTCGCCACCTCGTAGGCGGAGCGCTCGATCTCGGACTTCTGGAAACCCTGCTCGATGGCGGCGAGCGCGCCGCCCATCTCGTCGATCCGCTCCACCAGCTCCGTGGCCGCCGCCTCGATGTCGTCGGTCATCGACTCGACGGCGTACGAGCCGGCGAACGGGTCCACGGTCTTGGTCAGGTCGGTCTCGGCCTGGATCACCTGCTGCGTCCGCAGCGCCAGCCGGGCCGCCTTCTCGCTCGGCAGCGCGATCGCCTCGTCGTAGGAGTTCGTGTGCAGCGACTGGGTGCCGCCGAGCACCGCGGCGAGCGCCTGGATCGTCACCCGGGACAGGTTGACTTCCTTCTGCTGCGCGGTGAGCTGCACGCCCGCGGTCTGGGTGTGGAAGCGGAGCATCTGCGACCTGGGGTCCTGGGCCCGGAACTCGTCCTTCATGATCCGTGCCCACATGCGGCGGGCCGCGCGGAACTTCGCCACCTCCTCGAGCAGCGTCGTCCTGGCGACGAAGAAGAAGGACAGCCGCGGGGCGAAGTCGTCGACCTTGAGGCCGGCCTGCAGCGCCGCGCTGACGTACTCCCTCGCGTTGGCCAGCGTGAACGCGATCTCCTGCACCGGCGTGGCGCCGGCCTCCGCCATGTGGTAGCCGGAGATGGAGATCGTGTTCCACCGCGGCAGCTCGCTCCGGCAGTAGGCGAACGTGTCGGCCACCAGCCGCAGGCTGGGCCGCGGGGGGTAAATGTAGGTCCCGCGCGCGATGTACTCCTTCAGGATGTCGTTCTGGATGGTGCCGCTGAGCTTCCTGGCGTCCGTGCCCTGCTCCTCCGCGACCGTCTGGTACATCAGCAGCAGCACCGCGGCGGGCGCGTTGATCGTCATCGACGTGGACACCTCGCCGAGCGGAATCCCGTCGAACAAGGTCCGCATGTCCTGCAGGCTGTCGATCGCGACGCCCACCTTGCCGACCTCGCCGTGGCTCACCGTGGCGTCGGAGTCGTATCCCATCTGGGTGGGCAGGTCGAAGGCGACCGACAGGCCGGTGGTGCCGTTGTGGATCAGCTGGTGATACCTGCGGTTGGACTCGGCGGCCGTCGAGAAGCCGGCGTACTGACGGATCGTCCACGAGCGCTTGGTGTACATGGCCGGGTACACGCCGCGGGTGAACGGGTACTGGCCTGGCTCGCCTAGCCGGGTGGCCGGGTCGAACCCCGGCCTGGTGTCCTGGTCGTAAACCGGGTCGATGGGCAGGCCAGACTCAGACAGTTCCATGCGCTTCAGGTTACGCCGGGGTAAGCGGGGCCCCGGCCCCGGTCGCCGGCGTCAGGCGACCGGCGGCAGGCCGCAGCGGTCCCGCACCACGGTCATCGTTTCTCCCGCGATCTTGCGGGCCCGGCGGGCGCCGTCGAGCAGCACCGCGTCCAGCGCGGCCGGGTCGCCGAGGATCTCCGCGGTCCGCTCCCTGATCGGGGCGAAGGTGTCCACGACGAGCTCGCCGAGGTCCTTCTTGAACTTGCCGTAGCCGGAGTCGCCGTAGGTGGCGGAGATTTCCTCGATCTTCTGGCCGGACAGCGCCGAGTAGATGCGCAGCAGGTTGGTGACGCCGGGCTTGGCTACCTCGTCGGCGCGCACCACCGACTCGGCGTCGGTCACGGCGCGATTGATCTTGCGGCGGATCGCGTCGGGCTCGTCGAGCAGGTCGATGATGCCCTGCGGGGACGAGGACGACTTGCTCATCTTGCTCGTCGGGTCCTGCAGGTCGGTGATCTTCGCCACAGTAGGCAGGATGTACGGCGCGGGCACGGTGAAGGTCTCCCCGAAGCGGTGGTTGAACCGCTGCGCGAGCGTCCTCGACAGCTCAAGGTGCTGCCGCTGGTCCTCGCCCACCGGCACCTCATCGGCCTGGTACAGCAGGATGTCGGCGGCCTGCAGGATCGGGTACGTGAACAGCCCGACGGAGGCCTGGTCGGCGCCGCCGCGCGCGGACTTGTCCTTGAACTGGGTCATCCGGTTCGCCTCGCCGAAGCCGGTGATGCAGCCGAGCACCCAGTTGAGTTCGGCGTGCTCGGGCGCCTGGCTCTGCACGAACAGGATGCACCGCTCCGAATCCAGGCCCGCGGCGATCAGCTGGGCGGCGGCCACCCGGGTGCGGCGGCGCAGCATGGCCGGGTCGTAGGGGACCGTGATCGCGTGCAGGTCCACGACGCAGTAGATGGCGTCACGGGTCTCCTGCAGGTCCACCCACTGGCGGACGGCGCCGAGGTAGTTGCCGAGGTGGAACGAATCGGCGGTCGGCTGGATGCCGGAGAATACGCGACGTGAACCCATGGGCACGAAGTCTAACGGGGCCTCGTACCTGGCGGAGTGACGACAACCTCGACCCGCTGGAACTCCTTCAGGTCGGTGTACCCGGCGGTCGCCATCGTGCGGCGCAGCGCTCCCATCAGGTTCATCGAGCCGTCGGGCACGGTGGACGGGCCGTGCAGGATCTGCTCCATGGTGCCGATCGTGCCGACGTTGACGCGGGCGCCGCGCGGCAGCTCCGGGTGGTTGGCCTCGCTCCCCCAGTGGTAGCCGTGGCCGGGCGCCTGCGCGGCCCTGGCCAGCGGCGAGCCGACCATGACGGCGTCGCTGCCCAGCGCGAGGGCCTTGGCGATGTCGCCGCTGCGGGTCATCGAGCCGTCGGCGATCACGTGCACGTACCGTCCGCCGGACTCGTCGAGGTAGTCGCGGCGGGCGGCCGCGACGTCCGCGACCGCGGTCGCCATCGGCACCGCGACGCCGAGCACCGCGGCGGTGGTGTGGCCGCTGCCGCCGCCGAAGCCGACGAGCACGCCGGCCGCGCCGGTCCGCATCAGGTGCAGCGCGGCCGTGTACGTGGCGCAGCCGCCGACGATGACCGGGATGTCGAGCTCGTAGATGAACTGCTTGAGGTTCAGCGGCTCGGCGCGGCCGGAGACGTGCTCCGCGCTCACCGTGGTGCCCCTGATCACGAAGATGTCCGCCCCGGCGTCCACGACGGCCTTGTAGTA
>DATBBI010000482.1:0-5742 GCA_036271115.1 Trebonia sp. | reverse complement strand
TCGCGGCGCGGGTGCGGCGGCTCTTTGACGCAGGCAGGCATAAGACGATCGCGACGCTGCGGGCGGATGGGTCGCCGCGGATCTCGGGCATCGAGTGCGAGTTCGCCGACGGGCAGCTCACGTTCGGGTCGATGCCGGGGGCGCGCAAAGGCGCGGACCTGCGACGGGACCCACGGTTCGCACTGCATGGCCCCACGGTTCATCCGGTAACGGGCAAGGAAGCCGAGTGGCCGGGTGAGGCGAAGATCGCCGGGCGGGCGGTTCCCGCAGGGCCGCTCGACAAGGGCGCCGCGGGGGAGATGTTCATTGCCGACATTTCCGAGGTCGCCCTCACCCGGCTGAACTCTGAGGCGACGTTGCTGGTCATCGAGTCGTGGACGCCGCAGCGCGGGCTTCGCGTGATCGAGCGCGAGTAACGGGCACTACCCTCGCTGGCATGGATGAGTTCAAGGCTCGCCGGGTGGTGGACGCCCTTCGCGACCGTGGCGTCAATGCCCACCTGTTCCGCGGCGAGGCGTTCGGCGTGCGCGTGACGCTGACCGGCGGGCGCGAGGCCGAATGGGACACCGACGGCACGGCGGGTCTCGAGGCCCAGGTGATGCTCGACAGCATGCTCGTGGGCTACGTGCCCGAGATCGAAGGCTCGGAGGACTTCGACGAAGCCCAGATCGTCGAGGCCATCGCCAACACCGATTACGACCAGCCCATCGCGCATCAGCGTGCTGTCGCCGCCCCGCCTGCTCCGGCTCTCACCCGCGAAGGCGGCGTCTTCCGGCGCTTCCTCGACGGCTTCCGCTACCGCTAGGTCGGCAACCTGGGCGTCACGCGTCGAGCAGGCCCGCGGCGGCGAACGCCCGCTGGTAGATCTCGCGGATGACCTGCTCTTTGCGGGCGTTGTACTCCATCACGTGCTCGCCTCTGGCATTGGCCTCGGACGCGGCCTGCCGCTTGATGGCGGCGTACCGGTCGCGATCGTCCGGGTTGCCCCGCAGCCAGTCGCGGAAGATCCTGTGCCGCACCGGCTCGGGGCTGTCAAATCCGAAGACGTGCAGGTTGCTGTGGGGAGGCTCGTCCGCCCGCAGCACCCGGTGGCCGTACCACCAGGGCTCGCGAATCACGAGTGTGTACCCCGCTGCCTCGAGCGCCGGCACGTAGTCCTGCTCGCGGCCGGGGTCGGCCACCAGCAGGTCGATGTCGATGATCGGCTTGGCTGGCAGACCAGGGACCGAAGTCGAACCCACATGATCGAGCTGCAGCGCCCGCCAGCCGAGGGCCTCGCGGATCCTGGCGGCGAGCTCGTCGTAGCGCTGAGGCCACGCAGGATCGGGCTCGGTCATCTCGATTCCGGTGCCGGGGGCGGCGCCGGGAACCCATGCATCGGCTCCCGGTGGCGGCGGTGAGTCGTCAAACGCGATGATCTCGACTCGGCTGGGCATTGCCGCAGTCTAATGCGGCTGCCGGCGGGTGAAGGTGAGGTGGGTGACCCCGCTCGGGGAGCTGACCGCCTCGATGTCGAAGCGCTCATCGAGGCCGTCGAACCCGTCCCACAGCCGCTCCCCTCGCCCCAGGACGATGGGCACCAGCACGATGTGCATGTGGTCGATCAGGTCGGCGGCCAGGAACTGGCGGACGGTGGCCGGGCCGCCGCCGATGCGGACGTCCAGGCCGCCCGCGGCCTCGCGGGCGGCCGCCAGCGCCTCGGCCGGGCTGGCGTCGATGAAGTGGAAGGTCGTGCCGCCCTTCATTTCTACCGACGGCCTGGGGTGGTGGGTGAGCACGAAGACCGGGGTGTGGAATGGAGGGTTGTCGCCCCACCAGCCCTTCCATTCCTCGTTCTCCCACGGGCCGCGCTGCGGCCCGAACTTGTTGCGTCCCATGATCTCCGCGCCTATGCCGGTTCCCCAGTTGCTCGCGAAGGCATCGTCGACGCCGGCGCTGCCGCCGGGTTCGCCCTGCATCGCCCGGAAGGCGCGGGTGCCGAAGAACCACTCGTGCAGCCGGACGCCCGCGTGTCCGAAGGGCGACTCCAGGCTCTGTCCCTCGCCCGTGCCGTACCCGTCGAGCGAGATGGAGAAGTTGTGCACCCAAACCTGTGACATGCGGAGCCTCCTGTCTGGTGTCCCGGATTATCACACTGTCAGACTGGCGTCCCGGGGGGAACTCATCGCTACAGGATGCCGCGCCGCTGCAGGTCCAGGTAGGAGATCCAGCCAGCCGGGATGGGCAGCCAGAACGTCGCCGTGCGGAAGATGAGCACCGCGGCTATCGCCTGGTGTGCCGGGATGCCGATGGCTGTCAGCCCGGCGGACAGGACGGCCTCCACTCCGCCGATTCCGCCGGGCGTCGGTGCCGCCGATCCCACCGCGTTGCCGGCCAGGTAGACGACCGCGGTCGCCAGGATGGGCGGGTGAGCGCCGACCGACCACAGCGCCGCGAGCATCGCGACCAGGTAGGCGATGGACAGCACCACGTTAGCCCCGGCGCTGATGGCGAGCCTGACCGGATGGGAGATGGCGTCAAGCAGCCGGGGCCAGACCGCCTGCAGGTGCGGCCACACGGTGCCGGTTAGCTTGGCACGGGTCTGCGGCACAGCCAGTAGGACGATGACGATGGCCAAGATCACCAGGAGCCCGATGAGCACGTCGGCGCCGGGCGCGATCTTGAACCGGCTGAACCCCGACCCGGTGAGCACGCCCAGCACGATCAGCAGCAGAACCGTCGTGACGACGTTCACGATCTGCGAGATCGTGACCGCGGCGGCGATGCTGCCTTCGTCCACGTCCTCGCGGTGCAGGTAGCGAGCGTTCACGGCCACGTGGCCGACGGTCGGCGGCAGGGCCACGCCCACGAACGCGGAGGCCAGCTGAACACGGAAGCCGCGCCAGATGGATAGCCGCTTGGGTACGAACGCTGCGAGGTTCTCGGCCGCCGCCAGGTAGGTCACCGCCGATGCGAACACGGCTAGGGCGAACCAGGCCGGATTGGCCTGGCTCAGCGTGGTGAGAAGGTTGACGCCAGAGAGCTCGCCGACGAGCAGATAGCCGGCGACGGTAAGGGCGACCGCGCTGACGATGGTACGCCAGCGGAATCGTTCCAGCCGGGGTGCCGGCAGCGCGGCCCTGTCGCCGAGAAGCTCGTGCCTGACCTCGTCCAGGCAACCCGAGGCGGCGCGCATCGCCGGCCACCCCCACGGGGCGAGAGCGATCGGCTGCGCCACGGCCGCGACGGCGGCCCGGTCTACCGGTCCGTAACCGGACCGCAGCGCCGCGACGGCGGCGTCGGGACCAACGGCTCTGGCCAGCGTGGTCAGCGCCTGGACCAGGTCGAGGCGGCGGGCAAGTTCGCCGGCGCCGGGCTCGGCCGCGTCGAGTGAGCAGAACCCGGCGCGGTTCCCCGCGATGAAAAGGTTGTCCGGCCGCAGGTCGTGGTGCGCGACGCCGGCGTCGTGCAGGCGTCGCAGCGACGCGAACAAGGACGCCGCGCCCGCCGGGCTCGCCCCTTCGACCCCCGGCCGCGCGTCTGGAATGGTCGTGACGAGCACCAGCGTCTCTCCGGGCATCTCGCCGAGCAGCACTAGCGCGGGACTGGGCACGCGGGCCCGCTCCGCCAAGAAACAGGCCAGGGAGAGCTGCTCGAGCCGGGCGCGGGAAGTCAGCGCGACGTGCCCCGCGACCGCTGACCGGAGGCGGACCAGCGCCCACAATCGCCGGGCCGCGCCTGATCCGCGGGTGTCGCGGCCGGACAGGTGGACGCGGATCCTGCTGCCGTCGGCCACCGTGCCTTCCATCCGCGCGCGCCCCTGGGGTCCGGTGACCGACAGGTCCGCGGCCGTCACGCCCTGGCTGGTGAGCCAGTCCGTGAGCTCGGCGGTGGTGGGCAGCACCGACGCTGCGCCGAGCAGCCAGCGCACGACCCAGCCCACCAGCAGGCCGCCGAACAGCACGAGCACCACGGCGAACGGCGTGAGCGTGCCGACGGCCAGCCCGCTGAGCAGCAGCGCCGCGCCTGACCACCCCCACCAGCGCGACCAGCGCGAGCGCCGGGCGAGATCGGTTCCCACCACGAACGCGACGAACGCGGTGTCCACCACGAATATCGAGGGATTGCTGCCGTGCAGCACCGCGTGCTCGATCGCCCCGTCTCCGGCTCGCCAGACGACAGACGCGATGATGGCCGTAGCAGCGCCGGCCAGCCCCGCGGCGGCGGCGTTCCGCGCGTCCCGCCACTGCCTGCGCACAAGCACGACCAGCGCCACGATGGCCAGGACGAAACAGGCTACTCCCGCGACCACCGCAGCCGCGGGCGGGAGCCAGCGGGGGATGTGCAGCACCGCGTTCGAGACGTCGTCGGCCACCTCGGTGCTGCCGAGGGGCAGCGCCTGGATGGAGCCGAGCGTCGCCGCGACGATCAGGAACGAGAAAACCGCGAGCAGCAGGTCAGCGGGGCGGCGCACCCGGTCCGTGTCCGCTGGCCCGCGGGGCGGGAGAACCCTGTGCAAGGTAGCCTCCGCCGGCCTGACGGCAGCCCGGGGCTTACCGTGCGGCTCCTCCCCTGCACCGATGGCCATACATACTGGCTACCCGCTGCGGAACGCCCCATTCTGGGCCGGTCCCCGTGACCTGCGCTAGGAAAGCAGCGCAGCGGCGGTTGCGGGCCCCTGGCCGATTGGGGAGAATGCCGCGGTGGCAGCTGACTACAACGGCACCGACGAATTTCGCGGTGCCAGCTTCACAGGCGCTGACTTCACCGGCGCGAACTTCCGGGACTGTGACCTACGCCAGGCCAAGATCACTGACTCGTGGCTCGTTGACGTCAGCCTGTCCGGCCTCATACGCAATCTCGTTGTCAACGACGTCGATGTCACGGCATTCGTCGAAGGCGAGCTCGACAAGCGACACCCGGAACGCGTGCAGCTGAGAGCGATGCGGACAGCCGACGACCGCCGTGCGATGTGGGACAGGATCGAGCGCCTCTGGGCCGAGACCGTCGCCCGTGCCGAGCGGCTACCCGAACCTGTCCTGCACCAGCGGGTCGACGACGAATGGTCCTTCGTCGAGACGCTGCGCCATCTCGTCTTCGCCACCGACAAGTGGGCCGGCTACATGATTCTCGATAAGCCGATGCCGTACCACCCGCTCGGTCTCCCGCAGCCCGGCTGCACGCCCGCGGACGCCGTGGCACTCGGCGTCGACCTCGGCGCGCGCCCGTCTCTGGCGGAGGTGCTGGAAGTACGCGGCACCCGCATGACGACGGTACGCGGCATCGTCGACGGGCTCACCGATGACGACCTGGAACGAGAATGCCCGCGGCTGCCCGCACCCGGCTACCCCGAAGGGACATACACCGTCGGCCGCTGCCTGAAGGTGATCATGGAGGAGGAGTGCGAGCATCGCCGCTACGCGGTACGCGACCTCGCGGCGCTGGAAGCGGACCGCGCGTGACCTGCGCTGGGAAAGCAAGACCTGACTTGGGCCACGATTTGACCGTGTCCGGTATCACGGGTTTCTGACCTGCAGGTTTTCGGTTCATTGAAGCTGAATTTGCGCACTAGGCGCGGCCCGTAGAGTGGCCTGGTGCCGTACATGCGGACTGTGAGGACCACGTCGGGTGCGACCGCGGTCCAGATCGTGCGGTCCTCGCGGCGCGGGTCGCGCCCGATCGAGCATCTCGGTCGGCACACGACGAGGCGGGGCCCGGGGCGCTGAAGGCGGCGGCGGAGCAGCGGATCGCGGCCGGGCAGCT